>DRHN01000351.1 GCA_011049595.1 Spirochaetota bacterium
GTGGATGGGTTTATGTACTTCAAACCGCATAGCAAGTCCCGCCTCAACCGCGGCCTGGCTTGCTTCCTCTATATCTTCAACTTCAAAAGCAATATGTTCCAATCCCTGCCCATTCTCTTTCAGATAACGTGCCCATCGGCTTTCCGGATGGGTCGATTCATTGAATACAAATCTGATACCACACAGTTCAATAGCGCCCAAACGTACCCGAAGATCAGGATTTTCCTTAATTGTAGCCTTCACGCCGAAGAGCTTTTCCCAGACTTTGAGGGTCTCATCGAGATCATTTACGACAAAACCGAGATGATGGATTTTTTTCATGTTTATTGAAGACATTTATTCCCCCTATAAAATAATATATTACAGTAATACGCTTTGGCAGCATACCCTCATTTATTTTGGTTGATCAACCGCTGCACCTGGACAAGACGACCAATAGAAGAAGTTGTGTTAGATCTGAAGGAACGATTTGGGATCAGTTAAGCGATTCTTGTGAGGAGCCCCATTTTATATTTCAAGCCAGCACCACTCTTCTGTCATCGGAGTTTTGCTTAAAAGGGTTCCCTTTTCCTGTCCCACCAGGACGGTATTGGAATGAGTATATCCCCAACCTTCTTCCGGATTATACAACCCCGGTTCGTTGCTCAAAACCATGCCCTCCTGCAATACGGTTTCATCGCCCGGAGACAGGCAGGGATCCTGATGCCCTTCCATACCGATGCCATGAGCAGGACGGTGATAGATAAACTTTTCCAGCCCCGCATCCCGGGCAACTTTGAGGGTCTGGCAGGCGATTTCGTTGCATCGGCTGCCCGCCCTACTCAATTCCGCCTGCAACCATGTCATTTCAGTGTGAATGCGCCATGTTTTTTCCTGTAATTCAGTCATAGGACAGGTCTGGATAGCGCGATAACACTCCCCTTCGTATCCCCCTATGTGCACCCATCCTGCAATCTGAATGGCATCGCCACGCTCAATCTTATGATAATAGAACTGGTTGGGATGAGGATATGCAGTGCTCACCCCCGCTCTGCAACTCACGCCGATAAATATACCCACTCCATTGTGAGGCCTGCCATCGGGCCGTATCAATTTCATAAGTTTATGAGTGGCATAACGTCTGATTTCCAGCTCAACCTCGAAATCAGTGACACCTGTACCATGCTCCAGAATAAAGGCGCGGGCATACTCTAACAGGTGATCCTGTAAATCCAGGGCTTTTTGCAGAAGAGCAATCTCCTCGGGTGTCTTGATAAGGCGCATCCGGAAGCATATATCACCTGCAACCTTGAAGGTGGCTCCCGGTAGGGCCGTGCGCATACGAGCCTCTACACTCGGCCCTACCTCTGCTTCGATGCCCAGGGTTGCCCTGGTAAAGCCCCGCTGCGCCAGAGAGGCCAACATCCACTGAAGCAGGTCCTGAGGCGGACCAGGCTCGTACACTACCTTGTTGTACCCGCCATGATGTGGATAGTCAAAATACCACTCTGTGTCTCTGATCCACCAGTTATCTATCAGATCGCGATCCAGAGCTGGGTGAAAAAATACGGGTTCTCCCCGGGTCGGTATAAACAGCCAAAGGGGACGCTCTGTTTGTGTATGAAACAAACCGGAAAAATAGATTATATTCCACACATTTTCCAGAATGATACCGTCCAAGCCATTTTCTTCCAGCCTGGCCTGAAGGCGCATGACATTCTTCCGATACCACTCTTCCGGCAGGCGAAAGGGCGCCTTAAGGGGTTTCATCGGCGGAATTGAAACGGGAATTTTACTATCAGAGCGGTCACTCATGTTTTACACCTTCGATTCACTCACACTGAACCTGGTAAAAAGAGGGTTCGAAATAAAAGGGATTAATCCTCTAACTCATATTCATTACGTTTGATACGGACCATTTCCGCAATATCGGAATTTCCCAAGCCCTCTTTTACAGCCCGCTTAAGAAAAGCTGCTCCGGCATCAACTAATATCCCCTCCACTCCCACATCGGCAAAGAGCTGTTGCATATAACCCAGGTCCTTATTGGCGAGGTCGATTTTGTAGGCCCTGTGGAAATCGTGTTCAATCATTCTCTTTGAATAATTCATAAAATTCTTACTGTTTCCCCCGCTGCCGCCTACCATATCCCTGTAAAGGGAGGTATCCATCCCCATCTTTTCCATAAAAGGTATAAGCTCTGCGCTGAGAATCGTATTCATGACTGACAGGTAGACAATGGCAATTTTCATAGTGTTTCCCTGACCCGGACCGCCGACATAGTTTACCTTTGATGAAATATGGTTAAAAACCGGCAGCAGTTCCTCAAAAACGCCTTTTTCTCCGCCCACCATTGTTATAACTTCCCCCCTCGCAGCTGTCTCCTTGTTACCTGAAACAGGGGCATCCAGAAATCTGCCTCCCGCTTCTGTTACCTTTTCTGAAAGTTTCTGATTTGATATCGGATAACTGGTGCTGAGGTCGATGATGGTTTTACCGGAGACTCCCATTTTCAACAAATCCTCTACAACTCGCTCCACCTGAGGAGAGCCGGGCAGGGACAACATGATAACATCAGATTGTTGATGCAACTCCTTAAGACTTCCGACAATGTTCAAGTCCTTCCCCTTTTTTTCCCTCACCTCCGGAGAAATATCGTAGGCTTTAAGGATAAAGGCCTTATTCAGACAGGCGGAAAAACTTTCTCCCATATTGCCAAGGCCAACAATACCAATTTTAAAATTCATAAACTGATACCTCTTACAGTTATTTGTTATATAAAAGACATGATACCAAGTGCCCCGGCGCAATTTCTTTCATTTCCGGGATTTTTTCAGAGCATTCGGGCGTAACCTTCGGGCAGCGGGTATGGAACCTACAGCCTGAAGGGGGATTAATCGGTGACGGCACATCCCCCTCCAGCAAAATTCGTTCCCTTTCCCTCTCTTTTTTTGGATTCGGATAGGGCACGGCATAGAGAAGGGCTTGTGTATAGGGATGATTATTCACTTCATTGCTCTCACCTATTTCAACAATAGTACCCAGGTACATAACTATCATCCTGTCCGCGATGTACCGTACAATGGAAAGGTCATGGGCGATAAAAATATAAGTAAGATTAAATTCTTCCTGTAAGTCTTTGAGCAGGTTTACTACCTGAGCCTGAACCGAAACATCCAGGGCTGATATGGGCTCATCACAGATAATAATCGAAGGCTGAGAAGAAAGGGCCCTGGCAATGCCGACCCTCTGCTGCTGACCACCGGAAAGCTCATGAGGATAGCGGTGAATAAAAGAAGAGCTCAAACCTACGGTTTCAAGCAGCCTGGAAACAAAGGGCTTAATCTCGTTTTTCAGAACCAGTTTATGTACGATCAAAGGCTCGGCCACGATATCCAGCACTTTCATTCTCGGATTAAGGCTGGCGTAGGGATCCTGAAAAATAATCTGAAAATCTCGCCGAATGCGCCGCATTTCCTCCGAAGGTATTTTTACCAGGTCCTTTCCCTTATAGACCACTTCCCCACCGGTAGGTTCATCGAGCTGAAGAATACATCTTCCGAGGGTAGTTTTTCCACAGCCCGACTCTCCCACGAGTCCAAGGGTCTCTCCTTTAAAAACAGAAAAAGAAACCCCATCGACAGCGTGTACCGCGCCTGACTTCCGCTGAAAAATAAATCCTTTATTTACCGCATAATGTTTTACCAGGTTCTTAACTTCTAAAATGATTTTCTGTTGTTCCATATGCGGTTTTACATATTCATCCAGCACGCAACACGGTGCTGATCATTAATATTAATCAGTTTCGGAGGCTCATCATGGTCACACGTACCGGCCTGCTCACAACGCTCCTTAAAGGGACAAAAGTCGGGCTTTTCCATTAATATCGGTGGCATACCGCTGATCGGCTGAAGGCGTTTCTCATTATCAACACCTTTCGGCAGGCTGTTTAAAAGACCGATAGTATATGGGTGGCAGGGATTTTCATAAAGCATATCAACCTGGGCCTCTTCTACAATTGTTCCGCCATACATTATTATCACTCTGTCTGCAATTCCGGCAACCACAGCCAAATCGTGGGATATCCAGATTACCGACATTTTTATTTTTTGCTTTAGCCTGTTCACAAGGTCTATAATCTGGGCCTGTATGGTAACATCCAGGGCGGTAGTTGCTTCGTCGGCAATAAGCAGTTCCGGATCGCATATGAGCGCCATGGCAATCATGAGACGCTGCCTCATGCCACCGGAAAACTGGTGGGGGTATTCCATAAGCCGGCGTTTTGGGTCTGGTATGCCAACAATAGCAAGCATTTCCTCGGCAAGTTCCACCGATTCTTTTTTTCCCATGGTCGTATGCATTTCCAGCGGTTCCATCAGTTGTTTTCCCACACTGAGAACAGGGTTAAAGGAGGTCATCGGATCCTGGAATATCATGCTCACTCTATCCCCACGGATATTTCGAAATTCCTCGGCTGTGTACTTTGTAAGGTCCTCACCGTCAAAAATGATTTTGTCTGCGCTTATACTCGCCGGCGGCTGCGGCAGCAGCCCAAGAATAGACATCATTGTTACGCTCTTGCCGCATCCGCTTTCTCCGACAATACCAACGGTTTCCCGTCTTTCCAGGTCAAAAGAAATTCCATTAACGGCATGAACTATACCATCGTTGATTTTAAATCGGGTTTCCAAATTTTCAATTTCCAACAACAAGCTCATAGCTTCTTCCTCATACACAGGTTACCGTAAAAAAATAAATAAATCGCCGCCTTAAGGGGCAGGCGGTTATTACTTGGTACACTCATTTAAAGCGCGAGCACTGCGTTTTATTTGACAGGTTTTGTTATATCCTCCCTGACTTCATCAATAAGCGCAAAGAAGGTTACCCATTCTCCTTCCATGACCATAGGTCTTGAACGAAGCCCGAATACCTGACCATCTTCCGGAGCAATAGCTTCCCATAATACATCACCATAAAGGTTATAAATCTTTCCAAGGCAGGTTCCCTTTTTAATGGGAGCCCTCATCGGGATATCCTCTCCCACAAAGATACCGCTGGCGCCGGCAAGGAGAGCTACCTGATGGGCGCGGAGCCATTTATCGGCATACTTTGCTTCACCCTCGATAATACCGTAATGGCGCATAACATTGATATAAGCGTCTTTTAGTTTGTGGCCTATTTTATGGAAATCCGTCGTGA
>DRHN01000352.1 GCA_011049595.1 Spirochaetota bacterium
CGGGAGTTTGCTGGCTGATGAGAGGGAAACGTTCCGCATGTTTCTCATCACGATGAACTATTTTGAGCGGGCATGGAGTTTGAGAGGCATGGAGAACATACTTTCGGACATGCTGCTGAACGAAGTTTTTTCCCACGAGCTCTTTGAACGTATCCTGCAGCACCATCTCGAGCTGCTAGACACGGTTCTTGATTACGGGTTTGAGGCAGTCTACATTGGCGATGACTGGGGACAGCAAAGCGGGCTGATAATGGGGCCTCCTTTGTGGAGGAAGTACATAAAACCGGGTATGAAACAGATGTTTGATAAAATAAAAAGCAGGGGAAAATACGTGTGCCTCCACAGCTGCGGCGACCTGAGGGAAATAATGTCCGACCTTGTGGACATGGGTCTTGACATTTACAACACTATACAGCCTGAAATCTATGATCTGAAAAAACTGAAAAAGGAATACGGCAGGCACATCACTTTTTACGGCGGCATAAGCACACAGCAGTTTTTGCCTTACGCATCACCCGATGAGGTAAAAGATCACACAAAGGCAGTAAAAAGAATAATGGGGAAAAGCGGGGGGTACATATTTGCTCCTACCCATTCGGTTACGGATGATGTACCGGTTGAAAACGTTCTGGCGATGGTAGATGTCGCGCGTGAAAGCATGAGCCGGTAATCTCGGGAGGGAAAATGAAAACAGCGGTACAGTTCGGTGCGGGTAATATCGGCCGCGGGTTTATGGGGCAGCTTTTATTTGAATCCGGTTATAAAACAGTTTTTGTTGAGGCAAAAAAAGCGCTGGTGGAGCAGTTAAACGAAAGAAAGTGCTACCCGCTGCGGATACTTGACGCGTACAGTCAAAAAGCAATAGAGCTTAAAATTGAAAATATCGAGGCTTTGAATGTAAGCGAAACCGGGGCTGTTGCGGATGCAATATCCAGGGCGGATGTTATGAGCACCGCGGTGGGTTTGAAAAACTTTGATCCTGTTTCAGCCGTGATAGCTGAAGGTGTAAAAAAGAGGTGTAAAACGAATCCATCACCTGTGGATATTTACCTGTGTGAAAACGCCCTGAACGCTTCGGACATACTCAGACCAAAGGTTTTGGAAAAGCTGGACCCCGTGGTCGGAAAGTGGGCCCAAGACAATATAGGTTTTGTGGGCACTGTCGTGGCGCGTATGGTGCCCGAAGCAGCCAGCCGTTCAGGCATCGAGGACCCTTTGCTGGTTGTTGCTGATTCCTACCACAGGCTCGCTTATGACCAAAAAGCTGTTAGAGGTGCGGTCCCCGGGATAGAAGGTATTTACCCGGCCGGGAATTTCAAGGCTGCAGTGGAAATAAAACTGTTTGTCTACAATCTTGGGCACGCGGCTCTTGCCTATCTGGGATCGCTGAAGGGTTATTCCTATATCCACGAAACTATAAAAGACAGTGAATGTTTTTCGGTGTTCGACCGGGCCCTGGAAGAGACTTCATCAGCGCTGTTAAAACAGTATCCGGAAGACTTTGACTTTCTGGACCAGAAAGAGGTAAGGGAGGACATCAGATTACGGTACGGTAACCCAATGATAATGGATACTGTCCATCGGGTAGGGAGGGACCCGATCCGCAAGCTCGGGCCCGAGGACAGGCTTATCGGAAGCGCCAAACTATGTATCTCCCAGGGAATATTTCCGGAAAACATTGCCCGCATATGCGCCGCAGCCCTGTGCTGCAACTTTCAACAGGACCCTGACGCAGTCAAGCTTCAGGAAATGATAAAAACCCGCGGTGTTGAGGTAGTGCTCGAGCAGGTCTCAAAAATAGATCCCGGGGGTGCCCTCTGTGAAAAAATTCTTTATTTTTATCACGAATTACGGAAATAAAACAGTGTCGCTCAAATAATATATTTATTACTAGTTCTTTATAATTGTTTTATCGTGAGAAGAAAATCGGTATGGAAATGCTATTCGAAAACATATTTTTCAATTTTTTTGCGATGGCTGCAGCGTTCGTGTTTCTTTTTAAAAGCGCTAGTTTTTTTGTGGATAGCTCGGTCGGGATCGCCGAGACTCTCCGTCTGCCTAAAATGATCGTCGGGATCGTGCTTGTCGGTTTCGCGACCACCGCCCCCGAGATCGCTGTCTCTGTGCAGTCCGCCTATCTCGGATACCCGGAATTAGCTTTTGGGAACGCAATAGGCTCTGTCATATGCGATGACGGGGTTGCCCTGGCTCTGGCAGCAATTGTGGCTCCAATCGCTATTTCAATAGACAAAAAAATATTGAGAACGGCTGGGTTGTTTC
>DRHN01000353.1 GCA_011049595.1 Spirochaetota bacterium
GGGAAGTCCAGTCCCTGGGGACATATGTGGCTCCTATAAAGGTATTATCAGGGAAATCCACACCGCTTGAGGCGGCCGAGCTGGTCCAGGAACAGGTCGATAAATATTTGGAAATGAACCCGGACGTTAGCGTCTGGAAAAACTGGATAAAACCACTTTCCGCGTACTACAAGTAATTAACTTTTATATTACCCCGGTACCGGTAAAATATTGTAAACACTGCAGGGGGTGCATCGGCAGGTAATAAATATCGTGCACCCCCCGTTATTTAAGGTCTATATGAGAAGGCTAAAACCATATTTGTACTTGGCCCCGGCCGTAATCTGGATACTTTTGATTTTTATCTACCCCGTGGGCAAGGTTATATTCAGCAGCTTTCAAATAAAACAATCAACTTCCGAACTGGCTTTCAGTTTAAAAAACTTCAATTTTTTATTCAAGGATGAGATATTCTGGTACGCTCTGAAAAATAACTTCATATTCCTTTTAACGATACCTGTTTTGCTGTTCATCTCCATTCTGCTGTCAATAATTTTATTTGAAAGAGTAAAAGGGTGGAAGATATCTCAAAGCGTTCTTCTTATCCCGTTTGTGCTGGCTATTCCGATTGCGGGCGTAGTATTTAATTATCTTTTGCAGTACCATGGGGCGATCAACGAAATATTGAGATCTGTTAAACTCAACGCTCTTGCCAAAGACTGGCTCGTGGAAGAGAATTTGGCAATCCCTTCAATAATGGCAGTGATGATATGGCGGGAATTCGGCTTCGGCACAGTCCTGTTTCTGGCAAGATTATCCAACCTGGATGAGGAGATCCTCGAAGCGGCAATGATCGACGGGGCCGGCTGGTGGCAACGGCTGTTCAGGATCATCATTCCGCAGATGAAGACGATCGTTGAATTTTACATTATTATCCTGGCCCTGACGATATTCGGATGGCTTTTTGACTACATATATGTCATGACAGGGAGAGGCGGTCTGGGGTTTAAATTTACGACCATGGATTTCTATATATACGCTTACATGTTTATCTTTAAACATTTCGGGGTAGCATATGCAGCCTCCTCTGTCCTCTTACTGATAAGCGTTATACTTATTATTTTCAGATGGAGAATAACAAAGAATATGAAGGATTAGATTTAAATGAAAAAAAAAGGCGAAGCAGCATACCTGCGCGGCATAGGATACATTGTTAGATATATCGTAATACTGATCTCAATTTTGCTCGCGTTATTTCCCCTTTACTTTGTAATAGTGACCGCCTTTAAGAGCAAGGGGGATTTTATTGCCAATAAAGTCGGGTTCCCGCAAACCTGGGTCCTGGCTAATTTTTATGAGGTAATACTGACAAACCCCCTGTTAAGGTGGATTATCAACAGCCTGACTTTAACGATTCCATCGGTTTTAATCACGTTATTGGTTGCCAGTCTCGCGGCATACGCGATATCCAAGATGTATTTCAAGGCCAGGGACCTGGCTTATAATTCAATCATCCCTTTGATGGTCATCCCGCCGGTGGTGCTGTTAATTCCACTTTTGAGAGCAGCTATAAGCTTAAAAATCGTAAATACTTTTTTAGCCCCGATCGTAATTTATTCCGGGTTGTTATTACCATTTTCCATTTACATGCTGACGAATTATTTTGCGACCGTGAGCAATGAAATAATTGATTCTGCAAAAATAGATGGTTTATCCGACATCAGGATTTTGTTTAATATAATAATACCTTTATCAAAACCGGCGATCCTGATATTGGTAGTGATTAACAGCCTGTATGTCTGGAATGAGCTCCTGATTGCACTCATATTTTTACAGACCAACAAGACAAGACCGCTTATGGTGGGTATTGTCTCTTTAAAAGATCGATATTCAATGAATACTACAGTTTTAATGGCCGGCCTGCTTATCAGCGCTATACCGATAATTGTCTTATTTATAATTTCCCAGAAACATTTTGTAAAGGGATTAAGTGCCGGAGCTGTTAAGGGATAACGTTCAAGGCTTTTGTATTTCGATGTCCTGGAGCAATGAGTGAAAGATGATAAATTATTTTTAGAAATAAAATCGGCTTTAAAGAACATAGAAATATTTGATACCCATGAACATCTCATGTACGAATCTGAAAGAAGAACAAAAAAACTTGATTTCTTTATGGCCTTTTATTTTTATACATCCACTTCCCTTGTAAGTTCAGGGATGAAATTAAAAGAAATGGAAAAATTACAGGATCCGTGCATTTCGCTGAAAAATAAATGGGATATTGTATCACCCTATTGGGATTTTCTGCGCAGCACAATGGATTTTAAAGTAATATCGATCGTCGCCAATGATATTTTTGGTGTTGAAAAAATAAACCTTGAAAGTATCGTGGAAATAACTGAAAAAATTAATGAAACAAAAAGAGTAGAACATTACAAAAACATACTGAAAGAACGAAGCAAGATCAGCTTTGTAGTAAATGATATCGATAATTTTGGTGAATTCGGAGTGAAAAAAATAGTGCCGGATGAGGACTATTTTTTGCCGGTCATCAGGCTTGATCGACTCATGAATGCAAATTCCGCAGAAAGCATTGAAAAAATCGAAGAAGAAAACAACATCAATATAAACAGCCTTGCGAATTTGATTGAGTTGATCGATAATATTTTTGAACAGAGAAAAGGCAGAATATACGCTTTAAAAACGGCTATCGCGTACTGCAGAGACCTGTTTTTCGAAGACGTCTCTTTTTCCGACGCTGAGAAATGTTTCATAAAGATATTAAAACTTAACAATTATACCAACCGGCGTAATGATAGCATATCTTTGGATGAAATCAGGCCGTTTCAGGATTTTATTTATCATTACCTGATCAAAAAAGCATTAGACAATGACCTGCCGATCCAAATACACACCGGGATAATCGATGGAAACGCAAATGATATAAGAAATACTAATCCGGCACATCTGACCAATCTTCTGCTAAAATATAAAAATGCAGTATTTGATATTTTTCATATCGGATACCCCTTTACTGATGAATTGATCGCCATGGTAAAAATGTTTCCAAACTGTTTTGTAAATATGTGCTGGATACCGCATTTTTCTAAATATCTGTATAAACAATCATTAAACCTGTTTATGGACATTTTGCCTTCGAATAAAATATTTGGTTTCGGCGGTGATTATCTATTTGTCGAGGGAACATATGCGGCGCAAAAAATAGCAAGAGAGGCCATTGCCGAAGTTATCTATGAAAGAGTTCTGAACAAGGACATATCCATTGATGATGGAATTAATTTTACTGAGAGAATATTAAATAAAAATGCTGAACATGTATATTTAAAAAAGGAAAGCGCAGAAAGCGCTTGAAACATTTAAAAACATGGCGGTAGGTAAATATGAACAGCGGGCCTGTAGATTTCAACTATTTAGCCGAAGAGATAAAACTATGTGAATTGACCGGTGTAAAAGTAAAGGATTTTTATGATGATATAGGACTCATGGTCGATGCACAGAAAAAAGCCGTAAAGATTATTTCAGATGCATTGGAGATACCGCCGCCGAATTTTCTTTTTTGCTGCGGCCATGTAAAAACCGCTGAAGTAATGGGGTGCAGTATATTTTATCCTGAAAATGACGAGCCGTCCGTGCGAAAGGGTACTTTAAACAATATCAATCGGATGAAAGATTTTAAAGTCCCCCATTCTGAGGACAATCCGGTTATCAAGGATTTATTGACCAAAGCAAAAAGGTTCTACGAACTTACCGGGATAAAGGATACCGTAACATTCGAAGGGCCTTTCACCGTGGCCGGATTTGTCAGAGGGCAGACGGATTTCTTTTTAGACATTAAAGACAACCCCCGACTTTGTGAAGAGTTGATCTCAAGAATAACCGGCGCAGCGATCGAGTGGAAGAAATACCACGATTCTGAGCTGGGAATAACTGATAATGAAACAATAGCTCTGATAGATGACTCCATAACAAACATAGCTCCTGAAACATTCGAAAAAATAGTCCTGCCTCACCTATTGCAGTGGTACGAAGCATTCCCCGCACCGAAGAGACATTTTCACTGCTGCGGCAATATAGACAACTTTTTGGCGCCTTTAAAAAAGCTCCAGCTGACAACTTATGATTACATGGGTGAAATGGTTGATTTGGAAAAGGCAAAAGAAGCATTCAAAGGTGCCTACATCAGCCGGCTTCTTGATTTTCGCATTATCAGGGACAAAAATAAAGACGATATCACTAAATATATAATAAAGGAGCTCGAGACAGGATCAAAAGGCAACAATTTTGGGGTTTGTCTGGAAGCACAGCGCGGAGTACCTCTTTCCAAAGCGCGGACAGTCAGGGATATAATATTTGACTGGAATGGCGGTAAAATAAACACCTTCGACAAGTCAAGCGGCATTTAAAGATCATTTTTCAATAAATTCAGTCCGCGGATGTTTAAATAACAATAATCCAGACAAATCGAGGGCACAATTCCGCCGGGGCGGGTCATGGCATTTAATATGATCCTTTGTAATACTAATAACAGGTTCAAGACAGGTTGGGAAAACCAGTATTTTATATTTAATAATTCAAATTTACTAATCTTTCACCATCATGCGCTTGGTCAAATGGGATTTTCGTGGGTAATTTGTCAATCTCTTCATCTATGAAGAAAATGTTATTTAATTGAAACTTTTCTGAAAGGCTATAAGAGACGGTATTATCTGGGAGTTGGTGAAGACAGGTTTCTCCGAGAGATTCTTGAATCACAACAGGTACAGAGAATTATCACAGCTTTCAGTGGTTACGAACTGATCGTGATTGATGAGGCTCAAAAAATTCCCGGGATTGGTATCGGCCTGAAGATCATGGTTGACCAACTCCCGGACACGAGAATACTGGCAAGCAACGACCTTAATTTTCATGCACTATGCTTGTATTTTCATGCATTTGTATTATTTTATTTTTAGAATAAATCAAAAAGGAGATTGTATGGCAAACCTTCAAGTCAGGGATATCGATGATCATTTATATGAGTTACTCCGTGACACAGCCAAACGGCAGCACCGCTCCATAAGTCAGGAAGTCGTACATATTCTTATGAATTATTTTTCACACCCACCTTTCTCAGCCAGCGAACTTACAGAACAATTTATACAGCTCGGCGGTGCATGGGAAGGACCGGAAACTGCCGATGAGCTCATCAAACAGATACAGATGAACAGAAAATCGTCTCATCGTTTCAGGGGAAGCTATGGCATACTTAATTGATACCGACATAATTATTTACAGCATTAAAAAATCCAAAA
>DRHN01000354.1 GCA_011049595.1 Spirochaetota bacterium
ACACTGTAAATTTTTACACCGAACTTGACTGTAAAATATGAGATAATTAAAACCTTTGTGCCCGGGTCGAATGCCGACCAGTTCATGTATATTGTTTGATCACCCTGGGAATATCTATTGTTAATATAGGAAATCAATAGTATGAGAGAGGTTTTATCAGCGAGATCCGCGGCGATAAAAATGGACCCTTTAGTGTATTCCTTACAATAAAACTGGCCTATTCCCATCATAAACCATGACAGCAAACCGGCAATAAAAGGGTCCTTGTAATCGGTGGTGGGCACAATTTTGGTTTCATAGGGAACAGGTTTGTAGCTTGTAATACTTTGAGCCCGCGCTTTACCGGAATATACAAACGTAAAAAATATTGAAATTAATATCAACCATAACACCATTTTTTTCATTGAATATACCTTTAACCCCAATTACTCACAAATATCCATAAATTCATCGAATGGAGGGTTTTAGTGATTTTCGCACTTTTCAGTTTATCAGGGTGATGATTTTCAAAATGTGCTGTTGAAACCAAAACTATATTTATTACCAGCGGTGCCACTGTCAACGTCCACGTAAACGTTCACAGGCTGAGATCTGTTGTAAGTACGCGTGGTATTTACGGCGTCAATGATGTTGAGAAAATGAACTCCGATAAAGATAACACCGAGGATTATTCCAACCCTCTGTTCATTTCTATCCGGATTATCTTTGGACTTGATGCTAAGCCCTATATCTATATCGCCGGTCACATCAAGTTTTAACTCAGCAAAACTCAAAACGGTGCCCACAAGGAGCGCCTCTTCGATCACGAAGAACACGACTCCTTTCAGCAGATCCCCGGCGTACATCTGACCTAACCCCGGCATGTACCATGATAGAGCCCCTGCGAATATCGGGTCCTTTTTTGTATGTCTAGTCATTTCAGAGGAAGCACCCGGCACCGGGTTCATAAAGAAAAGGAGGATAACCACACTCATTACAGAGATTATTTTCATGATCAAGCCTCATCATCAATATCAGATTCCAGAAGAGTTGAAATGGTATCAACCGCGACTCTTTCGTCTTCACCTTCGGCAATGATTTTGAGAGCAACCCCTTCCGCTGCAGCCAGCATCATAACGCCCATAATACTTTTAGCGTTTATTCTGTCACCATCCTTTTCAAGAAAAATGTCAGCGCGGTATTCGTTTGCCCTCTGGACTATTATAGCTGCAGGCCGCGCATGCAGACCCGTTTTATTTTTTATTATTATATCTTTTTCAATCATTATTAACGTGCCTGCTTATTAACCTATCTCAACCGGAACCTTCGCTCTTTTTTTCTTCTTCGATCCATTTCATGAGTTTTTTATTGAACTCTTTTGCTGTGTTGTACCCGAGTTTGTGAAGCCTGAAGTTCATAGCCGCTGTTTCAATCAAAATAGGTATATTGCGTCCGGGCCCGACGGGGATTGTGAGAAGCGGCACTTCCACACCCAGTATGGCATACACTGATTCCTCGAGCCCAAGCCGGTCATATTCCTTTTTTTCGGCCCAGTCTTCAAGATTAACGACAAGCTGTATCTGCTTTTTGTCTCTTATCGCCCCCACACCAAACAGGTGGTTGATATTGATTATTCCCAACCCCCGTATCTCCATGTGATGCCGTATCAGCTTTGCTCCGCTTCCAATAAGAAAAGTGCCCCCGATCGACCGTATGTCGACAACATCATCGGCTACCAGCCGGTGGCCCCTTTCAATAAGCTCAAGGGCGCATTCGCTCTTTCCAACACCGCTTTTCCCGATGATCAGGATACCTACGCCGAAAACCTCAACTAAAACTCCGTGCATGCTCGTACTGGGCGCAAACGCGTCTTCGAGTACCTTTGTGAGCCTCGTTGTAAGAATATTTGTCGGAAGAGTTGACACGATTATGGGAACTCCCTTTTTTTCAGCCATTTTGGTAATGACAGCCGGGGGTTCATGACCGTTGGAAAATATAATGCAGGTCACAGGATAACTGAAAAATTTTTTTATACTATCGAGTTTGTTCTTCTTCAGTATTTTCATGAGATAATGATATTCACCCCGGCCGAACACCTGGATCCTGTCATAATCAAAAAAATCGTAATCTCCAGCCAATGCCAGGCCGGGCCTGTTTATATCATACGTCGTGATCTCTCTTTTAAGCGTGCTCTCCCCTGTAACGGCCTTCAAATGAAGCAGGTCTTCCTCCTGAGCGAGCTCCAGCAGCCTCTCAACAGTTACAACATTAATTTTTTCAGCTCTTCCCATTTTGATACCGGTTTCTCACAATATTATGTAAATTATTCTATTTTTGTTTAAGTGAGAAGCAGATTACACAAACTGCTCTATGCGGATTCCTCAAATCCCGAAGAAATCATTTCTTGCTCTTCATGTTCAACTATGTTTTCCTTCAGGGGAATAATTCTTTTATTTATCAGCTTGTCTCTATATCTCCTTATCTTAACCTCTATTTTATCAAACAGCGTATCAATGACACTATGTAAATCTTCTGTTTTCGTAAAAATATGTATTATTTTCCGTTTAACGTTAATATTGACTTCAGCCAGAAAGGTATGTCTTTCCTTTTTTAATATCAGCTTAAAATCATATATGTGGTCCGCAAAATAATCCAATTTTTTTATATTTTTTTCAATAAGCTCCCTTATTTCAGGTGTAATCTTTATTTTTCTTCCAATAAATGAAACGTTCATTTTTACCCCCTCAAATTTGATGGTAAAATTTTCAATCCCTTTCTGTATTTTGCTACAGTCCGTCTCGCAATTTCAATCCCCCTTTTAGCAAACAAATTCGCTATCTTCTGATCACTGAGGTGTTTTGTTGTCCCCTCACTTTGAATAATATCTTTTAGCATCTCTTTTATACTTGTCGAAGAATAATCTCTATCCCCTTTAGAAGGAATTGGGTTTGAAAAGAAAAATTTCAGCTGAAATACACCGAATGATGTTTGAACATACTTCGAGGAAGTGATCCTGCTTATCGTAGACTCGTGCAGGTCGAGATGAACAGACACGTCTTTTAATGTCAGGGGCTTGAGATATTTGGGACCTTTTTCAAAAAAACCTTTCTGCTCATCGAGTATTTTTTTCATTACTCTTACAAGTGTACTTTCGCGCTGCTCTATGGAGTGTATAAAGCTCTTAGCCCTCTGGATCTTATCTAAAGCAAAATTTTTAATTCTTTTATCACCGCTATTTTTTCTTAACAGCTTTTCAAAATAGCTATTCACTTTTAACTTGGGTATGGAATAATTGTTGGGAATAACCTCGAGCTTGCCGTCCCTTTCCTCCACGCTCACTTCAGGTATAATGTATTTAACTTCGTTTGAATAAAACTGCCGCCCGGGATAGGGTTCAAGTTTTGATAAGATATTAAATGCTTCCTTTACCATGTTGACCGACACCTTCAACTTCTTTGCTATTTTGTCATACTTTTTCAATTTTATTTCATTGAGATATTCATTGATGATTTTTTCAGCCAGGGGATATGAACCCCTGTATTTCAATTGAAGGAGCAAACATTCCTTTATGTCTCTCGCGCCGACACCGGGAGGGTCCAAACTATGGATAATGACAAGGAGCTCTTCGAGTTTTTCCAGAGGGATATTCAACTCATCGGAAATTACATTCAAAGGAACAGGAAGGTAACCTTTTGAATCAATATAACTCAACAGGATCTCCCCGATATTAAAATCCTCGTGCGGTATCTTTACCAACCTCAATTGCCATAAAAGGTATTCATGCAGAGTTTCTTCCCTGGATATAGCCCCCTCGATAAATTCTCTCTTTTTATCCTCCCCGATATTTCGGTCACTTCGGGTGAAAGACCTGTCACTAAAAAAATATTCATCATACAATCCATCTTCATACGCCGTATCTTTTTCCTCCGAAGACAATTTTTTCAGGATCAGATCTTTGTCAAGGTTCGTCTCGTAATCACTATTTTTCTCATCCATTTCCAGTGCCGGATTGTCCATAAGCTCTTCTTCGATCTTTTCATTGAGTTCGATGTTCGAAAGCTGCAGCATTTTAATCGCCTGCTGGAGCTGAGGTGTCATAATCAGCTTTTGAATCTGCTTCAACTGGATCTCTTGTCTTATCTCCAACTTTCGACTCCTTGTTGTGTAATACCCGAATGGAACATGTTTTGAACTTCTCCCCCTATATAACAGGATTAATCCACTATACAAATAAAAATAACCTATTTCAAAAAAAAAACCAGATTAAATTGTAAAATTTAAACCTAAATAAATTCTTTTTGCCTCTTCATTATTAACAAGCTCCTCACTGCTTCCAAAAACGAGTATTTCCCCTTCATTCATGATATACGCCCGATCAGTAATTTTTAAAGTCTCACGCACATTGTGGTCGGTTATTAAAATTCCGAGCCCTTTTTCTTTTAAGCGTTTTATTATACCCTGTATATCAAATACCGCTATGGGATCCACACCTGCGAAAGGTTCATCCAATAATAAAAACTTCGGTTCCAGTGCGAGAGCACGTGAAATTTCCACCCTCCTTCTTTCCCCTCCTGACAGGGTATATGCTTTCTGCCTCCTGACATGATCCACGCCAAGCTCGTTTACCAGCCTGTCCATCCTCTCAAAACGTTGTTTTCTTTTTAGCGACATATTCTCGAGAACCGCAAGTATGTTCTGTTCAACAGTTAATTTTCTAAAAACCGATGATTCCTGAGGTAAATAGCCTATACCCAATCGCGCCCGTTTAAACATCGGATAAGATGTAATATCAATATCATTGAACATAATATTCCCACTGTCAGCGTTGATAAACCCCACTATCATATAAAAAACAGTTGTCTTCCCTGCACCATTCGGCCCGAGCAGACCAACCACTTCTCCCGCGCGGATTTCAAAACTAACATCCCTAACGACTTTTCTTTTTTTATATATCTTTACAAGGTTGTTTACGGAAATCGTGTGCAATGTGCATTCCTGTATACCGCGTTTATTAATTCCGGGTGTTGAATAAAATTCCGTTCACTTTATTATACAATACAGTTTTTTCGGTGTTTTCATCATAGTTTGCGTTGTTGCAATAGGTGTACTTCTCATCCTCCTGTAAAACTATATCTCCCGACGCTTTTAGAATACCTGCATCACTCATATACCGCGCGACCGTAGATTGTACCGAAAAATCCTTATTTAATACAAAGACATTACCCAGAAATATATAAGTGTTGCTTTCCTGAAAATATCTGACCGTATCGGACCTTATGAGAAGAGCGTCCTCCCCCTCCTCTTCCTCCTGTACATATAATACCCTTTCCAGAAAAACCGCATCTCCTGTGTTTGTATTAATACTGATTGTATCGCAGTATATCATGTCACCGCTTTCCAAATGCAGCGCTTCACTTTCTTTTTTAAAGGTGGCGATATCATTAACAATACTTAAAACAGGTGCCGTTATCTCGTAATTGCTGTCAATGTACCGCACATCTCCGGAAAACATACTTTCCTCACCTTTATATGTTGAAACCGCGTCCGATGTAATTTCGATTTCTTCATCCGTATACACTGTATTACCCTTAACAGTGTAAATATCTTCATTATAAAGAACCTCTCCATAATCTCCGCTAATCCTGTTATTATCTATCTCGTTTAACACGACAACGTTATTAAAAAGCTGCGCCCATTTCTGCCCCTTAGCGTAATAGATAACGATCCTGTCAGCGTAGACTTCCTTATCCTCCTTACGGAATGACGCATGCCCGTTTGCGTAAATTATCTCATTTTCATAATCGATTTTGTAGGAATCCGCACTGTAATAGATGCGATCTTCTGCCAGGAAGGCGTCAGCATATAAGTGGAAGGTCAGTGCAAAAAAAACCAAAGTAAAAAGAAAAAACTTCAATTCTTAGCCCTGTTGGAAATGGTAAATCCCTCTTTAATCTATACCGGCAGAACCCATTGTCGGTTTTATAATATCATATACGATTTTAATCCTGATCCTCTGCGAAGCTGCCCTTTGCATCTTTGTTAATTGTAACAAAACGTATTGATAAATCTGCAAGCATACCATAGCCGGTGATAATGTCCCCGTTTGTCCTGGTAATGGTCACAAAACGGTCGGTAATAAACTGCTCCTCATCACCATGCCACTCCAAATACTCGGTTTCCAGTACAGCATTATTTGTCTCCGAGATAACTACTACGTTATCCTCGGAAATAATAAGAGAACCATTGTTAAATATTTTCGCCCTATCGGAACTCCCCCTTGAACTTATGGTCCCATCTTTATTATAATATATATAATTACAATTTTCAATATATAATTCCTCTCTTTCAGAATAATATTCACCACTCTCAAACATGATCGTCGATTTTTTTATGCCGTTCTCATAGTAGTAGTGGGTTACGTCCTGCAAAATGTAATCAGGGACAGGTTCCGAAGAATCGCTGTCCTGATTGATCCGGCTTTCTTTTCCTTTACTTAAACATCCGCTCAAGGAAACACTTATCAACAGTATTATCCCGACCGATTTAAGCTTGTTGAACAATAGCACCACTCCTTTCGGTATGCTTTGCTTCCTTTTCTTTTTTCCTTTTAAAATCGAGGCTGTTTTTTATAAATGCATTAAACAATTCATGGGCTTTGACCGGCTTTGATTTAAACTCCGGATGGAACTGCACTCCAACTCCCCAGGGATGGGATTTATATTCTACTGCTTCAACCAATTGACCGTCAGGTGAAGTCGCGGCTATTACAAGCCCGTTTTCCTCCATTATTTTTCTGTATTTATTGGTAAATTCATACCGGTGCCTGTGCCTTTCATTTATTTTCTCACTATTATAGGCATCGCGTAATTTCGACTTCAAAGTTAATATCGCAGGTTGTGACCCAAGCCTCATCGTACCGCCGAGGTTGGCCACACCATCCTGCTCCTCCATTAAACTGATCACCGGATACTCCGTCTCGATATCAAACTCCGTACTGTTCGCGTCTGTAAACCCGAGCACATTTCTTGCAAATTCAATAACCATACACTGCATCCCCAGACATATACCAAAAAATGGTATATTTTTCGTCCTGGCATGTTTTACCGTGAGAATTTTCCCTTCTATCCCTCTTTCCCCGAAACCGCCGGGGACGAGTATTCCGTGTATACCCTCGTATGCTTCCCTCAAATGTTTTTCATCTTCAACATTATCAACCTTTATTTTAATTATATCCACTTTTACCTCGTTTTCAATACCCCCGTGGACCAGTGCTTCATAAATACTTTTATACGCGTCGTGGAGTTCTGTATACTTGCCAGCAACAGCGATTTTTACTGTTTCTTTTTCACTTGTTAACTGGGTAACTATTTTTTCCCAGTGTTTGAGGTTTCTTTTTCTCTTTTGCATACCGAATTTTTCCAGAATTATGTCATCCAGTTTACCGGCGCCAAGGATGAGCGGAACCTCATAAATTGTTTTTTTAATATCCTTTGCCGCAATAATGGCCCTCTTTTCAACATCACAAAAAAGAGCAATTTTACTACGCATTTCATTTGTCAATTCATCTTTTGTTCTACACAGTAAAATATCAGGGCTGATACCAATTTCCCGCAATTTGCTGACGGAGTGCTGTGTCGGTTTTGTTTTAGGTTCCTCGGCCGCGCCGACAACCGGTATGAGTGTTACGT
>DRHN01000355.1 GCA_011049595.1 Spirochaetota bacterium
AAAGGATATGCAGAGAAATTTTTCGAAACCGAAAGGGAAATTTTAAACGTGGATATGATGTACTCATAATTATTAAGCACCCGACCGGAAAATTTCAGAAAAGCAGAGACGCTTTAGAAGACCTATTTGCCCACGCATTGTATTGAGTTCTCTTTCCTGATTTTAATTCTAACGTATGAATTCATTAGAAAGAAAAAAAATACCTGCTACAGTTCTTAGAAATGTTTTTATTTTTTCTATAAAATTTTATCAGAGAATATTTTCTCCTCTTTTCCCTCCTTCCTGTATATATATTCCTACATGTTCAAGCTATGCGGTTACCGCACTACATAAGTATGGAGTATTCAAAGGCGGCTTAAAGGCATTATTGAGAGTTGTCAGGTGCACACCATTTCATCAGGGCGGGTTTGATCCTGTGAAATAATATGGTCATAATTCAGGGAGTTTGAGTTTCCCTGGAGCTGTTTTCAGCAGGATCTAAACTTTACAACGGGATACTAATATGGACAAAAATACAATCCTTGCGATCGGAATTATTTTTGTGATCGTTCTTGCGTTTCAATTTATTTTTATCAGGCCGAGACTGCAGCAGCAGGAAATAATACTCGAAGAAAGAGAGATAGAAGAAGAGAGTTTTACCGGGGAAAAAGAAACTGGAGGAACGGAGACCGGAAAAGAGGCACTAGTATTACCGGAGGGAGCTCCCGAAGAAAAAATCGTTACCATAGAAACTGAAAACTACTTGATAAATATATCAACCTACGGCGGGGCGATTACCAGTTTGAAATTGAAGAATTACTTCGATCGCAACGATGCCCCGGTTGAACTGGTTGCGTCTGAGGAGGGTGATATTCTTCCCTTTGAAGTTTATTTTGACAGGCTCGGGAATATTTCTACCGGTGATAGGGTACTGTATCATGTGGAAATGATCTCGGACACAGCCTACACATTCTACAGAGATTTTCAGGACCAGAACGGAAACCCGTTCCGCTTTTCAAAATCCTATTATTTTCAGGATAATGAGTATGTGTTTGATCTAAAGATCAAAGTGACATCACTCGGAGGGGGCGATCTTTTTCTTAATAATGATAACGTGTCCTATACCCTTGCCTGGGGCCCGCTTCTCGGTCCGATCAGCCTTGTGAAAAACCGGTATAACATTACAACCCAGGGATATCATGAAAGCGGTAAATTTCACAAAGTATTGAGGGGAGCAGGCGGGTGCTCTCTCAGAAGGAGCGAAGCCAAATACATAGAGATTTCCAGGATTATCAACTGGATAGGTGTTACAAACAGGTACTTTTTTATCGGGGTCATCCCAGACCAGAAGAATTATATTTTCTCGTTCGATCAAAGGACCCAGGGTAAATATTCTTTCGGTATCTCTCACCCTTATTTTCGCGGGTATGAGTTTGAGGATATATACAAAATTTACTCAGGCCCCAAGGACAGAGCTCTTCTTAAAAAATATGGAAATGATTTTGAATCGGTAAAAACCGCCAGGTTATTGAAACCGATTGTCATATTTTTAGAGCTAATGATCAAATTTTTCTATCGGTTTACTAACAGCTACGGTCTTTCCATCATACTCATGACCATGATCATAAAAGTGATACTGCACCCTCTGACCAGGAAAAGTTTTCAATCAATGAGAAGGATGAGCGCACTTCAGCCTAAAATAGCCGAACTCAAGGATAAATATAAAAACAACCCGCAGCAGCTGAATAAAGAAACTTCGGCCCTGTACAAAAGGGAAAAAGTAAACCCGATGGGGGGATGCCTACCGATGATCCTGCAGATGCCGATATTTTACGCCCTTTATAGTCTGCTTTCAGGGATGGTGGAGCTCAGGAACGAATCCTTTCTTTGGATCAAGGACCTGTCACTGCCCGATACGATAGCGACCGTTAAGATGGCTGTCCCTCTTCTCGGGTATAAAATAGCCGGCCAGGGATTTACCGATATCAACATTCTGCCTTTTATCATGACCGGGACCACTCTTCTTCAATCGAAACTGACCACGGGCGGCCAGACGGCCCAGCAGGGAAAAATGATGACCTACATGTTTCCGCTCATGTTCTTCTTCATTTTCTGGAATATGCCGTCCGGGCTTGTTCTTTATTGGACGATCCAGAACATCCTGACTATTGGGCAGCAGTATTATATCGATTACAGGTTGAAAAAAAAGGGCCAGGCACAGCAGGCACAGCAGGTCCAGACAAAGACATTACATAAAAAAAGAAAATAATGCTGTTTCAATAAAAGCGCTGAATTGCGTTACACTATGAAAAACCGTGTCTGACAAACCCGGTATTTGAATCTGTTTCTTAACAATTCATTCTGCAGCCGTGGTTGAATAATAAGGATAATGCAGAATATTCGGAGGTGAAACATGGTAATCAGAGAATATGTGGGAAGGACAGAGAGAGACGCTATAAAAAAAGCTGCTGAAGATTTAAATGTGGACAGCGATGAGCTGAAAATCGAGGTTATAACGGGGAAATCGAAATTTTTCAGTTTCGGAAATACTGTCAAGATAAGAGTATATCTCAATGACATGGAGGATAATGCATCTAATAGAATAGAGAATTTCGTTTCAGGATTATTTGCAACAATTGGCGTAGATGTGTCCGTTCAGACTCTGGAAGACGATGACAAGCTGCATGTAGAGATCATTTCTGAAAGTGCCGGGATAATTATCGGAAAAAGGGGAAAGACCCTTGAAGCTCTACAGCTTATCACGAATATTATTGCCAATAAAGATATGGATAAATGGAAAAAGGTTGTCCTCGACATAGAAAACTACAGAGACAAAAGAGAGAATACGCTGACGGACCTTGCCCATAAGGTGGCAGGTAAGGTAAAAAAGACAGGCAGATCGCAATATCTTGAACCGATGAACCCCTTTGAAAGAAGAGTGATACACATGGCCCTCCAGGGAGACTCCGATATATTTACAAAAAGTGAAGGGTTGGGTAATTTAAAAAAGGTCAAAATATATATAAAAAGACGAAAAAATTGAAAGTTTATCCCTGATGACAGATAAACGGTTTTTCTTCCGTGTCTTGTTAGTTGAGACCATTCCAACCCTGTATCCCGCCAAAATTGAGATACACTCTTTCCGGTTAAACTGTTGTCGATTGTAAATTCTATGAATAACCGCTTTTTTATGCCTTCCCGAATATAATGTTTCTCAAAAAAATACATAAATATACATATATATAATCCCCGGATGATATTGGTCTAATATAGATAATAATTTTTAAATCTAATTTTTAAGGTAATTACAGAACAGTTTCCATTGACTTTTGTTTAATAAATCTATATATATACACTTAAAATATAATATGTATATATATACAGGACAGTATAAAGAACAGGGTATAAACAGGAGGTTTTATGTGCGGAATTGTCGGAGGAATTGACACATCCGGGGGTAAACTGAAAGGTTCGGATTTTATTGGTGCAATTCAGGTCCAGCATGAACGGGGAAATGGACTTGGAGGCGGCTTCGCCGCATACGGGATATACCCCGAGCTGGCTCATTATTTTGCGCTGCATATTGCCTGCGATAACGAGCAATCAGCTAACATGGCTGATGATTTTATCAGGTCCCACCTGTATGTAAAAATAGCGGAGGACATGCCCACGAAAGACGTGAAAAGCATTTCCTGGCACCCTCTGTTAAAAAGATACTTTACATTTCCGGGCCCAAGCAATGAAGACCTGAAATTGTCAAACCTTGGGCCGACAACCGTGCACGATGAGAAGATGATGGACGAGTATATGAAGAGATTTGTCTTTAAGTTCAACTCATCTATTCCCGGGGCGTTTGTAATGTCATGCGGCAAGGACATGGGAGTTTTCAAAGGTGTCGGATATCCGGAAGATATTGGAGAGTTTTTTCTTATTGATAAAATGGAAGCAGCTATCTGGGTTGTTCACAGCAGGTTCCCCACAAATTCTAAGAGCTGGTGGGGCGGGGCCCATCCTTTTTCTCTTCTTGAGTGGTCTGTAGTTCACAACGGCGAAATTACTTCTTACGGGGTAAACAGAAACTATCTGGAGATGTTCGGGTATGAGTGCTCTTTGAAAACGGATACAGAGGTGATCAGCTACCTGTTAGACCTGTTTATCAGAGAAAGGGGTATGTCGGTCAATGATACCTGCACGGTTCTGTCCCCGCCATTGTGGAGCGAG
Organism: Spirochaetota bacterium; assembly: GCA_011049595.1. Classification (GTDB taxonomy): domain Bacteria; phylum Spirochaetota; class B62-G9; order B62-G9; family DRHN01; genus DRHN01. The sequence continues at coordinate 4,201 of DRHN01000355.1, forward strand.
ATAGACAGGATTAAGGATGCAGACGAGAAAAACAACTTTCTAAAATTAAGACAGTATTATCCGCAGGCCCTTCTCAACGGTCCTTTCGCAATTCTTGTTACTAACGGGAAGGAAATGATTGCAATGAACGACAACCTTAAATTAAGACCCCTTGTAGGGGCACAGAGGGGGAAACAGTTCTTTTTTTCCAGTGAGGAGTGCTCATTTGAGATCCTGTGCCCGGATCGGGAAAGATCATGGATGCTCAAAGGGGGCAGTCCGGAGATAGTGAGAATGACGGAGGGTTTATATGTCACATAGATCAGGAACCGCTAGCCGGTTATCAGGAACCGCTAGCCGGTTATCAGGAACCGCTAGCCGGTTATCAGGAACCGATGAAAATGCGGTTTGGGCAAATTCGAAGACGCAGCAGCTCGATATGTCGAAAAACTGGAAGAGACCCGTTAAATATATGCCTGTCTTCGATTATGATCGCTGCTCGAGGTGCGGACGCTGCGCTCTTGCCTGCACATGGGGTGAGATAAGGCTTGTACCCGAAAAAGTGGAAGGCGGTAAACCGATAAATAAGCCGGTAGCAAACAGGAGCTCCTGCGGGGCGTGCCATTACTGTGAAAGGCAGTGCCCTGAGGAGGCGATCACCATCGTCGATACTCCCTTTGTTTCCTCCCACAGGTACTGGAGGGGTGATCAAAAAAACCTCTGGAGACAGGTCGACCCGAACAATCCGGGACACGTGCTGTTAATTTCAAATGGATCCGATTCCGAACTGATAAGCTATTTTGACAATATCCTGTTTGACGCGTGTCAGGTTACAAATCCCCCTATTGACCCGTTAAGGGAGCCGATAGAGTTGAGGACATACCTCGGAAGAAAGGATTTTGAGCAAAAGACCAAACCGCCTCTTATTGAAACACAAAGCCCTATACTTTTTTCCGCGATGAGTTTCGGTTCTATAAACCTGAGGGTGCAGATAGCAGAGGCAAAAGCCGCGAAAATTCTCGGTACGTTCTGGAATACAGGGGAGGGCGGTCTGCACAGGAGTCTCAACGATTACACCGACAACACAATTGTACAGGTTGCGTCCGGGAGATTCGGTGTGAACCCGAAATTTTTTAAACACTGCTCCGCGGTGGAGATCAAGATCGGGCAGGGGGCAAAACCGGGTATCGGCGGGCACCTCCCGGGTGAAAAGGTCACAGAGGAAATATCAAAAACGAGGATGATACCGAGGGGCGCGGACGCGCTCTCACCGGCCCCACATCATGACATATACTCAATTGAGGACCTGCGCCAGCTCATATTCGCGATAAAAGAGACAACAGATTATAAAAAACCGGTCTCGGTAAAAGTGGCCGCGGTACACAATATAGCACCGATAGTGTCGGGTATTGCCAGTGCAGGTGCGGATATAATTGCGATAGACGGGTTCAGGGGAGGTACAGGCGCTGCGCCGAGACGGATCAGACAATCAATGGGGATCCCCATCGAGCTCGCTATCTCCGCGGCAGACAAGAGGTTGAGAGATGAAAAGATGCGCCACAAGGTTTCTCTTATTGCCGCGGGTGGTATCAGGAATTCCGCTGATGTGCTGAAGGCGATCTGTCTCGGGGCTGATGCTGTCTACCTCGGTACTGCTGTCCTTGTATCTCTCGGGTGCGGTTTGTGCCAGCGCTGCTACGCAAGCAAGTGCAGTTACGGTATCACAACCAACAGGCCCGATCTGGCGGAGAGGATCGATATTGATCTTGCCACCAGGGCACTGGTCGGTCTGGTGAGCGCGTGGACGGATGAAATAAAGGAACTAATGGGCGCAATGGGTATCAACACTATCGGTTCTCTGGTGGGTAACAGAGACAGACTGCGGGGGATACACCTGACTTCTGAAGAACTCGATGCCCTCGGGATCCTGCAAGCTGGAAAATGAGGTAGTTTTACCAGCAAATGAGATAAGCATCTTTCCGGAGGAGAAATGGCCAAATCATCGTCACTTTGCAAAATACACGTCGGCCTGATGCATTACCGGGACCTCAACCACAAAATTCGAAGTATGATCAGCGAAGGGGTTGATCACATTATCCTGGAAGGGGTAATCGGCCAGAGGTATATCGGGGCGGGTCTTGACCCCAATATTGTGCTGGAAATAAAAGGGATTCCGGGGCAGGACCTGGGTGTGTTTAACGGGGGGGCAACTATTATCGTGTATGGAAATGCCCAGGACGGTGTCGGGAATACTATGAACAACGGACATGTTATAGTACATGGAAACACGGGGGACATTCCCGGGCACATGATGAGAAATGGTAAGATATACATAAAAGGGTCGGCAGGGTTCAGGGCAGGAATAATGATGAAAGAATACGGGAAAAAGCGCCCTGTTATGATCGTAGGCGAGACGATCGGGGATTACCTCGGGGAATATATGGCCGGGGGGATGATAGTCATTTTAGGGTACAGTCTGAAAGAGGGGGAGTCGCCCGTATCACGTCATGTTGCCACCGGGATCTTCGGCGGTGAGCTGTATATACGCGGGGATGTGGGTGAGGACCAGCTCGGGGAAGGGGCTGTTAAATATAAGGCCGGGCAGCCCGAAATTGAAAAGATATCTCCTTACCTCGAGGAATATGCAGAGATCTTTAAACTGGATATGGATAAAATATTGAACCGGCCGTTTTATGTAATCAGAAGGGCAGGGCAAAGACCCTATGGAAACCTCTATGTGCCCTCAAGCAAGATCAAAAGGGATTTCAAGCC
>DRHN01000356.1 GCA_011049595.1 Spirochaetota bacterium
AACCCGAAGAAAATCCGGTTGAAACTTTATCTGAAAAGAAGTCTAAACAGACCTGGGCCAGATTGATAAAAAGGATATACGAAGTGGATCCACTTATTTGTCCTAAATGTGGTTCTGAGATGGTTGTGTTGGCTATTATTACAAACCCTGAAGAGATACAAAAAATACTTACCCACCTCAGGAAGAATAGGTCTCCACCTTTTGATAATAAGAGCCACCTGGAAGCCTCTTAATCATCATTTTGGCTTATTAAACATCAATCCCTTAGGGTGAGGTGTGCCCGCAATTTTTCACATAAATCCTTCCACAACTTTCAGCTATTCCAGTTTTGTTGACATACCAGTATTTCCTATGTATGATGAAAGCAAAATGGTAGTGAGTTGCGCTTGAAAAGTGATTTCTGCAACTAGCGGTCTTTTTGCTACATAGTGGTCTTTTCACATGTGGTGAGTGGTCATTCTTGGGCCTTGGGAATTATAATAAATCCTATCATTTAAATCCTATCATTTCCTATCATTTATCATTTGTTCTCAATCTTGTGAGTATAGCAATATTTCCGAAGCTCGTCCAATAGGGGGAGGAGAACAGGACACGAACTTTTTAAGCAGTGTGGAAGCTTGGTTTATTTTTGATTTTGTGAGAATAATAATAACTTCGAAAATCGTCTAGAAAGTGGCATTAAAAAAAATACCGTGATAACTTTTACATAAATTTTGTTGATTTAAACCGTTCCTTTTTAATCAAGGTGAATGATGCAAAAATAGCTGTGACAAATGATACAGGTAAGGTGAATTTGTCAATGCGTAGTAAGTTTATTTTTAAAAAAAATGTGTAATTTATTCAGTTACTACACTCTGTTCAACGCTTCTCTGACTCTCTCAGGGGTCATGGGAAGCTGGTGAAGCCTTGCGCCGACCGCATCGTAAATCGCATTTGCGATCACAGCGCCCATGCAGGCGATGGCAGGTTCTCCGCCTCCCTGGGGAGGGAAATCTTTATTATCGATAAGCACTGCGTCGATTTGCGGCAGCCAGGAAAACCGTGGAATTTCATAGGTATCGAAATTGAGATCAAAAATTTTTCCGTCTTGAAAGTGGATCTCTTCTGTCAGCGCGTATCCAAGCCCCATGGTGACGCATCCTTCTATCTGCTGCTTCGCTCCTTCGGGATTTATCACAAGTCCCATGTCCTGTGCGCACACTACGCGAATGACCTGCACGCGGCCCTTTAGGCGGTCAACCTCAACCTCGGCCATGTGGGCAACATAGGTGCCCGCATCGATGGCGCATGCTACACCATAACCCCGGCCGCCGGGTGCCTTCGAGGATACCCATCCGAATCTTTCGGCAGCTGCTTTTAGAACCCTTGTCATCCTTTTATCCTTCAGATTGTTCAGCCTGAACCCAAGGGCGTCCATTCCAGCACTTTCCGCCATTATATCGATCTGGGATTCCATGGCAAAGGCATTGGTATTGACGGCAGGTGCCCGCCACGGTCCAGTGTTAAAGGGATGAAAACCGCGTGAGCCGCCACTGTATGAAAACCCGGTGGAATATGTGCGGTGATGCGGTATTTCATAAAACTGGGACGCGCCCCTGTCGCCTGCAAAATAGACGTTGTAGTCCCAGAAAACGATCCTGCCCGAATTTTGAATGCCGGAACTTATTTTGACCACTGCAGCCGGCCGGAAGGAATCATAGAAGAATTCCTCTTCCCGGCTCCATGTCACCTGGACCGGCCGGCCTGTCAACTGTGCCAGGAGAGCAGCTTCGACGGCTTGCTGGTTGCGGGATTTGCCGCCGAATCCTCCGCCTACAAAAGGAGTAATTATTCTGACTTTTTCGGCGGTAAAACCGAGGGTCTGGGCGACTTCCTTTTTAGCCGAGAAGGGGGTTTGAGTTGACGCCCACACAGTAGCTCTTCCACCTTTGATTTGAGCTACAGCAGTGTGAGTCTCAATGGGTGCGTGAGCCACATAACCGTTAAAGTAGGTTTCTTCAAAAATCCTTGCAGCGAGATTACGTCCTTTTTCAATGTTTCCTTCCCGTGTCAATACCTTCCCTTGCGGTGCCACGTTGAGCAGGTGCCGGAAGATAGTTTTATCGTCAACTTTTGATTCCTTTGTATCGAACTTCACTTTTATTAATCTTATTGCTTTTTGTGCATCCTCGGGATTTTTGTGGAGGGCCGCGATCAGATCCCCCTGTTTGATTATTTTAATGCCTTTTATATTTTCGGCTTCCGAAGTATCGGTGTACCCGAGCTTTGCTCCATGGGCTGTAGGCCTTAACACAGAGGCATAGAGCATGCCCGGCAGGCGGATGTCTCCTGCGAATTGGGCTTTCCCGGTTACTTTTACATGGGCATCGCGGCGCGGTACAGGTTTTCCTACTACATTGTAGTCTGAGACAGGCTTGAAGAGGGGTGTGTTCTCGAGATGTCTCTCGATTCTTTTCCCCCTTGTCAGAGCTGAATAAGAAATTTTTCTTTCCGGATGTGCTTTATCTATAATAAAACCGTCCCGTGATATAAGGCGGTTTGAAGGAACCTTGAGTGCTTCAGCTCCGAGTTCAATAAGAACAGCCCTGGCTTCTGCAGCGGCCGCTACAAGGGTCGGCCCAAAGTAGCGGGTGCTTAAAGAGCCGAACGTTCCCATGTCCCAGGGACACAGATCTGTGTCACCCATAACCATTTGAACGCTCTCCAGGGGTACATCGAGCCCTTCGGCCAGCATCTGTGCGAGGGATGTTATTATCCCCTGTCCCATCTCAATCTTTCCCGTAAAACATGTGACTTTGCCGTCTTCTCCGATTCGAAGAAACGCGTTAAAATCACCGGGAGCATGCTGGCGTAAAAACGTACCCCTGTCGTGGTCCTGCTGAGCTTCGGTTTTACCATGGAAGAAGAAAATTACTATTCCTGCTCCTGCCAGCTTGAGCAGCTCCCTTCGGGTTATGTAATGCGGGAGGATTTCTATGTCCTGAAAATCAAGGTCCTTTGATTCATCATCTTTCTTCATACTTTCCTCCTGCCATCTCCTGTGCTGCGGTGAGAACCGCTTTTATGATGCGTGTGTGTGACCCGCATCGGCAGAGATTATTCTCCATAGCCTTAAGCACCTCGGTATAGGTTGGTATTGGATTGTGCTGAAGAAAATCATAGGCATTGAGAATCATACCCGGTGTACAGAATCCACATTGAAAAGCATTGTGTTTTACAAAAGCCTCCTGGAGCGGGTGGAGCTTTCCGTTTGCAGCAAGCCCTTCGATAGTGAAGATTTCCTTTCCACTGATATTCTTCACTGGAATCTGGCATGCCTGTGCCGCCCTATTATTGACAAGAACTGTGCAGGCACCGCACAAACCCTTTCCGCAGCCGTATTTTGCTCCGGTAAGCTCCAGCTCGGTACGCATGACCCAGAGAAGCATTCGTTCGCTGTCAAGAGTCATCCTTACGGGTTTACCGTTGAGCCTGAAATGGATGAATTCTTCCATATTCCTCCCCTTGTTTATTGGAATTGTTTAACAGAGATATAAAATGAACATAACACTTTTCATGTCCGAGAACATTAAACTTTTTACAATAATCTGCAAATCAGACCTATCGGTATAAACCTGAAGAGTTATATCCGGCCGGGGGTGCTCAAGCGAAAAGCCTCTATCGAACGATATACTACGGTTTTAAGATAGTATAGAGAAAGCTCAACATCTGCTGCCAGGCCCGTTCAGCAGCCTCTCCATTCTGATAAGTACTGTTCTTCACAAAGGCGTGCCCTACTCCGGGATACACTGTGATTGAATGCCTAACATTTTTCGTTTTAAGGGCATTTTCAAACTTTCGAACCTGCTCTACGGGTATGTTGCCATCTTCCTCGCCAAATATACCGAGAACCGGCCCGGCAAACTGCATGGTTCCCAGCATAGCGGGGTCTGTAATCGGCCCGCTTCTGTAGAAGATTACTACGGCTGCGAGATCTGGATTTCGAGTGCCCATGTACATGGACTTGGTACCGCCGAAGCAAAACCCGAGAGAAGCGATTCTGCTGGAATCCACTTTCGGATGAGAACTAAGGTAATCGAACGCCACATCCAGA
>DRHN01000357.1 GCA_011049595.1 Spirochaetota bacterium
AGTCAGGGGAGGGTGAGAGATGACAAAGCTGCAGACAAATACTATTGATATTAATGGGAATTTATATTAAAATTTAATTAAACGAGGCAAAGCAGAGGAAACACACTTGGCAAAGCCGAAAAAAAAACAGAAGAGAGGAGCTGCTGCCTGGCTTTTGACTTACGGCGATATGACAACGCTTCTTTTAACTTTTTTCATCCTGATGTTTACAACTGCGGAGATAGAAGGAAGAGACCTGCAGCTGATACTCTCTGCGTTTAAAGGCTCCCTTGGTATGTTCAGCGGGGGTATGACTCTGTCTGAAGGTGTACTCGCGGAGCTTGGTCAGCAGATTGAAAGCCTGCCCGCCAAAGAGAGAGGTGACCAGCTCGCGAAGGCTGTCGAAAAAGCTGTTTCAATATTTCAGCCGGAAGTCAAAAGCAGAAAGGTCAAAATAACGGAAGATGAAAGGGGTATTGTCATCTCGCTTGTGACTGATGCCTTTTATGAGTCGGGGAGCGCCGAACTCACTCTTGAAGGGCTGGCTGTAATAGATAAAATGGGCAGGTTTCTTAGTGCTGATGATTTCAGTGATAATGATATCAGGGTTGAAGGACACACAGACAATTCACCTGTTTCGCCTGAGAGCCCGTTTTACGAAGTCTATCCTTCCAACTGGGAGCTGTCCGCAGCCAGGGCTGTAAAAGTTGTACGGATACTCAATGAAGATTATGGTATAAGCGGGAAATCGCTGGAGGCGATCGGGCTTGGAGAGCATCAGCCGGTTGAAACGAATGATATTGAGGAAGGCAGGGCCTATAATAGAAGGATAGAAATTGTGATAATGAGAAAAAAAGAATTTTCATTTTAATTAGTTCTGGGTGTTAAGCCGGAAAAGCACCCGGCGACTTTGGGGAACCCGGCGATGTCGGGCTTGCCCGGCTTTAGCTCAAACAACGTTTGAGAGGTTGTGCCGGGAGCTAATAAAATCATAAAGGAATAAGGGGTTTACAATGGGAGATCCTGATGATGAGGCAATTGATATAGAGGAAAAGGGTGATGATGATGAGGAAGCGCTAGAACCAGCGGTGCCCGGGAGAAAGCTCTTCAGTCCATCAATAGTCCGGATGCTGGTCATTGTTGCAGGTGCCTTGATAATGATAATTATTTCAGGGACGGTGGCTTACATTGTCGCGCAGAGAGTGGGGAAACCGGCTCCTACAGAAAAAACATCACCGGAAAGAGTGGAAAAAGCAGATCCGTATAATTATTTTGACCTGGGAGAGTTCAGCGTAAATACGAGTGATACGGACGAGCCCCATTTTGTAAAGATTAATCTTCAACTGGGGTACAGTGAAACAACAGTTGAGCTGCAGACAGAACTGGGCAAGCGGAGGGCGCAGCTTCGCGATATCACCATTTCTGTGATCGGGAGTAAAAAGTTTGATGATCTGAATACTCAGGACAAGCGAAATGAGCTGAAAAAAGACATCATGGAGCGAATAAATAGTATTTTGCAGGATGGGCAAATTAAAGATATTGCTTTCACTGAGTTTGTATTAACGTAATATAATTAGTTCTTGGTGAATAATTTTGTTTTTTTAATAATTAAAGTATCTTAAAGATTATTAACTAATTGAATATAAAGAGTTAAATAGAACTGATTATTGATTTGGTGATTTAATCACCAAGAACTAATGACGAAATAGTTCGATAAAAAGAGATGGAGTGTTTTCTGATTAATTGAATAAATATTGACTTTTTTTCAAAGTAAAGTATGTTTGGTTGTAAATCCTATAAAAACGGTGAGTGGTCATGACCGAGGTACTGTCTCAGGACGAGATTGATCAGCTTTTAACGGCAATTTCAACGGGAGAAGTTGAGGGTGAAGAGGCCGTAAAAAAAGCTGAGGCGAGGAAAATAAAGATATATGATTTTAAACGGCCGGATAAATTTTCAAAAGACCAGATCAGAACACTCCAGATGATGCATGAGACTTTCGCCCGTTTAACAACAACCTCGCTTTCGGCCCAGCTGAGAGCGATCGTTTCTGTACATGTAGCGTCAGTCGATCAGCTCACCTACGAAGAGTTCCTGCGCTCAATACCGAATCCCACGACTCTTGCCGTAATAAATATGGACCCGCTCAAGGGGAGCTCGATACTCGAGATCGATCCATCGATCACCTTTACGATCATAGACAGGCTGTTCGGCGGTCCCGGGGAAGCGGCAAAGATCAACCGGGAGCTTACAGATATTGAGCTATCTGTAATTGAAGGTATAATTGTAAGGATCCTGGGGAACTTGCGGGAGGCATGGTCGAATGTAATAGACCTGAGACCGAGGCTGGGGAATATCGAGACTAATCCACAGTTCGCGCAGATCGTTCCACCGAGTGATATGGTTGTTTTGATAACCCTGGAAACAAAAGTCGGTGATGTCGAGGGAATGACAAACTTCTGTATTCCCTATCTTACAATTGAACCAATTATATCCAAACTTTCCGCGCAGTACTGGTATTCCAGTATCAGAAAAGGAGGAACATCTGAAAACCTCGCAATTTTAAAACAAAGGCTCGATACGGTCCAGATCGATATAGGGGCGGAGATCGGCAGTATGGATATAACTGTACAGGATATTTTAGGGCTGGCAAGGGGGGATATAATCAAGCTCGAGAACACAAAAGTCAGTGATGAGATGGAATTAAAGATAGGGACAATGAAGAAATTTTATGTCAGACCCGGTGTGGTTGGAAACCACCTGGCTGTGCAGATAACAGGCAAAATGGAGTCGTTCAAAAATGAAGGAAATTTGTTCGATGAGTTTGAAGGGGGAGAATTATGAGTGATGGTTCACTATCACAGGAAGAGATAGATGCTCTTTTGTCCGGGGCGGATGATCTTGGAGCTTCAATTGCCACCGATGAAGGCTTAGGCGGGTTTGACACCGGCCCGGCAGCGGGCGGCGTGGATCTTTCTGAGGGAGAAAAAAAAGAGATCCTTGCCCTGTCAGAAGAAATAGGGCAGTCCATGGGGTCCACTCTGTCAACAATAACAGATAAAACTGCCCAGATCACCAACCCGAAGCTGGAAATCATTGATAAAGCAGGCTTTACCTCACAAATTTCCGGAAAAACGGTCCAAATATCAGCGGATTACACCGAGGGTATCATAGGAGCACACTCCTACATCATTACCGAGGAGTCGGCCAAACAGGTGGCAGCGCTGATGATGTCGCAGGATGAAGGTGATCTTACCGAGATGTCGCTTTCAGCCTTGACAGAGGGTTTTAACCAGATGTCAGGCGCTTCGATCAATATTTTTGAGGACAGGGTCGGAAAAACCGTTAAAACAGGGGCGCTTAACGCGTATATAAGAGATAACCCGTCCGATTTAAGCCTGCCTGACGGAAGGTTTTTAAAAGTGAGTTACGATTTTCTTTCAAATGGGAGTACTTCTACTATTAACGAAATTCTTGATATAAACGCGGCCAAGTCGCTGGCCGGCGAAATTATGAGTAAAAAAGGGATTAGTGTTCAGAGTGCAGCGCCGGCACCGGGACCTGCACCTGCTGCTGCGTCCGCCCCGATACCTCAGAATACAGCGCAGTTCCAACCCGGTATGCAGCAGACCGCACCTGTTTACAGCACAGGTCCGGGAGCGCCTTACGGCCAGGGGAATGTAGGAGTTCAGCCGGTCCAGTTTGCCCCTTTATCCGCAGCGGAACAATCCGCCACAACGGGTAATATAGGGCTGTTAATGGATGTTTCCATGCAGCTCACTGTCGAGCTGGGTAGGACGAAGATGCTGATAAAAGATATCCTTGGCATGGGGGAAGGAACGATTGTTGAGCTCGATAAACTTGCCGGTGAACCCGTTGACCTTCTTGTGAACGGAAAACTGATAGCAAAAGGAGAGGTCGTTGTAATAGATGAAAATTTTGGAGTAAGAGTCACAGATATTATCAGTCCTATGGAACGGATAGCAAGCCTGGAATAGTGGTATTTAGTTTTTTTCACGGGTATTTAGACACGCTGATTTTGGGAGGGGAATAATTGCTTTTTTTACAGGGGGGAAGTGTAAATAAAAGTGCGGCCGCAAAGGTCGTGAACCTGCTGTTTTTAATCCTGTTTGCGGTGACAGTTTTCGGTCCTCATTTATTGAACGCTCAGAATGACGGGGAAGCTGAAAACGTTTCTTCAGAAAGCCTTGAAAGCGTTTTCACAGAAAGTTCTGAGAATATTCCATCAGAAAGTCCGGGCGATAATTCCGGGGAAACATCCGGCCTGGAGGATGTCCCTGCTGTACCTGATTATGAATATGAAGTTCCTGAGTTTGGCGAAAACCGTATATCCTATCCATTTCTAGTTTTGAGGACGCTCGCCGTCCTTGCCGTGATTATTATCGGTATGTACTTTCTATTCCGTTTGTTGATAAAAAAAAGGAACAGGATTGTTACTGACACGGATATCATCAAAGTACTCGCCACCTATCCCCTTGCGTCCAACAGGTTGATCCAGGTTGTTGAAATCGCGGGGAAAATTATGATCCTGGGTGTGACCGATTCAAATATTAATCTAATTACTGAAGTCGAAGACGGGGAGCTGGTAGATAAAATAAAATTGCTAAGCAGCAAAGAATCAACCGGAGGCGGGAGCTTTAAAAATCAATTTTTTAAGCTCATGGGAGGCAAGGGCTTTCAGAATTCCGGACAGCTCTCATATTTCAGTAATTACAGAAAAAGGATCAACAAGATAAAAAAGTTCTAATACCCTGGTATTGCGAATGGCAGGGAGGGGCTGTATTTTTTTTGGTTAATGTGTATATATTATTATAACTTATAAAAAATACTTTAAGTTTGTGTTTACTGGGGGGAGGAATGAGCAAGAAATTAAAGCGATTTCCAAAAGGAATTATAGCCTTTGGATTTATTGCTCTCTTTTTTCTCATCATCTCTCCAAAGGTAAGCCCGGCCCAGGAGAGGATCCCGATCCCGAGGATCGGGATAACACTGGAAGAAGCAGACGATCCTCGTGAAGTAGCTCTGTCGCTTGAAATACTTTTTCTGCTGACAGTACTAAGCCTGGCTCCTGCCATTATTATTTCAGTGACATCTTTTACAAGAATCGCGATAGTATTTTCATTTATGCGAAGGGCCCTTTCCACGCAGCAGGAACCACCGAATCAAATATTGATGGGGCTTGCTATTTTTCTTACGATCTTTATTATGGCCCCGACGATCCTGGAGGTAAACAATGTCGCTGTGAGGCCTTATTTTCAGAATGAGATCAATACGCAGGAGATGTTCCAGAGAGGTATTGTCCCTGTAAGGGAATTTATGCTCCGTCAGACAAGAGAAAAAGATATCGCGCTGTTTTTGAGCCTCGGCGAAGTCGAGCGCCCAAGAAGCCCGGACGATCTGCCCACATATGTAATCATCCCGGCTTTTATTATCAGTGAGCTCACCACAGCTTTCAAGATAGGCATACTTCTTTTTATTCCTTTTATTGTAATAGATCTCATCGTAGCAAGTACGCTTATGTCCATGGGAATCATTTTTCTGCCGCCTATTATGATCTCATTGCCGTTTAAGATTATCCTGTTCATCCTGATTGACGGGTGGCATCTGCTAACGTTTCAGTTAGTGAACAGCTTTAGATAGAGAGGAGGGCTCCGTGTCTATCGGCTTTGTTGCAAATTTAATAGGTCAGGCGGTACTTCAGGTCCTGCTGATGGCGGCGCCTATGCTGGGAATGGGATTAATTGTTGGCCTTACGGTAAGCATATTCCAGGCTACGACTTCAATACAGGAACAGACTCTTACATTTGTTCCAAAGCTTGTTGTGGTGCTGGGGTCTCTTCTTGTTTTTGGTTCGTGGATAGTTAACAGTATGATCAACTTCACGATGCGAATTTTCGGATTGATACCGGACATGGTGAGGTAAGGCGATTTTTCTTACGGGATACATCACATAAATGGAATTTTTTGTTGAAAACTTTCAGATCTTTCTGCTGGTCCTTGTCCGGATGTTCGGGATGTTCACGGCCGCCCCCTTTTTTTCGAGCGGGGTAATCCCCATCAGGATCAGAGCTGTTTTCTCTGTGTATGTGGCTGTGGTAATATTTCCGATACTGGTGAATACTTTTGGAGATATACCCGAGAACATGCTCTCGTACGCGCTGATGATAGGTTCGGAAGCTTTCATTGGCATACTCATCGGGTTTCTTATGTCGATTATTTTCGCTGCTTTTCAGCTGGCAGCGCGTTTTTTCAGTTTTCAAATGGCCCTGGGTATTGCCCAGGTGATGGACCCTGTTTCCCAGATCGGAATCAGCATAGTCGGCCAGCTCTGGACTATCATGGGGATAATGATATTTATCGCTATCAACGGACCTCACATGCTGATCATGGCGACTTTTGAAAGCTATCAGGCCGTGCAGGTGTTTAATATTGCCCGTCACGGAGAAATACTTTTCAGGGTGCTGGCCGAAGCCATGGGGGCGATGTTCCTGGTCGCTTTGAAGCTCGCGTTCCCGATACTTATCACGCTTTTTGTGCTCTCGGTAACTCTCGGCTTGCTCGCAAAGGCTGCGCCGCAGATGAATATTTTTATGCTCGGGTTTCCGATCCAGATCGGAGTCGGGTTTTTAATAATGATGACAGTAATGGGCGCGATCGCTTTCGGAATGAGCAACGCGCTGAATAAATCTTTTAGCATGGTTTTTCATTTTATACGCGCTCTCGGCACATAGAAACAGGGTGCCGGGTAGGTTGTGGAATGGATAAAGTTTTGGATAATGCGGATTATCTCTTTTTAAACTACAGCATGGATTTCCGGTTCGATCTACAGCTTTTCGCTGCAGAGGACGAAGGAAGGACCGAAGAACCGACTGAATATAAAAAGCGGCGGGCCAGGGACGAAGGTAAAGTCGTCAAAACACCGGAGCTGCCTTCCGCCTTAGTCCTGCTGTTCGGTTTTTTCTTTATCTATCTTTTTTCAAAAAACATGTTCCGGAACTCGATGCAGATGATGGAGTACTATTTCGGTCTGATCTCCGTCGTCGCCCAGTCGAGCGAAAATGTCCTTTTTCTATTGAAACCAATATTGCCAATAATGCTCAGGATAATAGCGCCTGTGCTCGGTGTTGTCGTGATTGCGGCTTTTGCAGGGAACGTTATGCAGGTGGGCTTGCGTTTTTCCACAAAACCGATACAGCCTGATTTTTCGAAAATAAATCCAAATCCGGTACGTTTTATTACTAAAATGCTTTTTTCGAGACAATCTGTGATGAATCTTGGAAAATCGGTCTTTAAAATCGCTACGATTTCAGTTGTCGCGTTTTTCCTTGTCAAAAAAGATCTATTTTGGATAATGAAAACCATGGATATGGGTGTGCTCCAGGCATTCCAACTTTGTCTGTTACTCGCTTTCAAACTGATAATGGTCGTGAGTGGGTTATTGCTCATTCTCGCAATACCGGATTATTTTTTCCAGCGGAGAGAACATACTGAATCATTGAAAATGACAAGACAGGAACTCAAAGAGGAGCGCAAACTGCTGGAAGGAGATCCCTTGCTGAGGGCGCGTATGAGGGAAAGGCAGAAAAGCTACGCGAAACGCAGGATGATTCAGGAAGTTCCGAAAGCGGACGTGGTCATCACCAACCCGGTCCATTTTGCTGTTGCGTTAAAGTATGAGCCGCTGAGAATGGGAGCGCCTGAATGTGTCGCCAAGGGACAGGACCTTATTGCTCAGCGCATAAAAAAGATCGCGGAGGAAAATGATGTTTCCGTGGTTGAAAATAAACCCCTCGCGCGTGAACTTTACAAAAGAGTCGATATTGGAGATGAAGTTCCTGAAGATCTATTTACAGCTGTTGCTGAAATAATTGCCTTTGTATACAAGCTAAAACAAAAGGAAGCTGTAAATGTTTAACCAATCGGTAATTAAACCGATAAGATAGTATAAGGTTTTTTTTATAAATTCAGGTGAACGGGTCATCGATGGTTTCTGAAAGACCGGCCGGGAGGAAACCGGGTCACTGATAAGGCCGGTGAAAGCCTGATAGGGAGGGGAAATGGCAGACGGGAGAAAAGACAGAGCCTGGTGGCAAAGGGTAGATATCCTTATAGGGATCGGTGTCATCGCAGTTGTCCTGATGCTTATTATTCCGATTCCCGCGATGCTGCTGGATTTTCTGATCGCTGTGAGCTTCGCGCTGGGTCTGATCACTCTGATCACCATAATGTACATGCACAAGGTGCTTGAGCTTTCCGTTTTTCCTTCTTTGCTTCTTATTTCCACAGTGTACAGACTCGCCGTAAACATATCATCAACCCGTCTTATACTGTTAAAAGGGCCGGCTTTCAAAGGCAGACTTATTATGGCTTTCGGACAATTTGTGGTCGGGGGGAACTATATAGTTGGGATAATCATTTTTTTGATTCTCATTGCCGTTCAGTTTATAGTTATAACAAAGGGTGCGACAAGAGTGTCTGAAGTAGCCGCGAGATTTACACTGGACGCCATGCCCGGGAAACAGATGGCTATTGACGCCGATGTATCCGCCGGGCTGGTAACTGAAGAGGAGGCAATAAAGAAAAGGCTTGATATACAGAGAGAAGCCGATTTTTACGGTGCAATGGATGGAGCAAGCAAGTTTGTCCAGGGCGACGTCAAAGTAGGACTTCTCATTACAATTATTAATATTGTAGGCGGGCTGATAATTGGAATGGCCACGAGGGGTGAATCGCTCAGCAGCGCGGTCGCCACCTATACTATGCTTACAATTGGAGACGGGCTTGTCTCACAGATCCCTTCACTCATGATGTCCACGGCTACCGGTATCATAGTCACTCGGGCAGCGGCTATGGATGACCTGGGGACTGAACTTACTTCACAGCTTCTCAGTCAGCCGCGCACATTGTGGATAGGCGCGGGGTTTCTTTTATTTCTCGCTATACTGCCGGGCTTTCCCAAGCTCCCGTTGCTTTCGCTGGGTTTGATGTTGGGTGTTTTCGGGTTTTACCTGAGACGCGGTCTTAAAAGAAAGGAAGAGTTAGGTGTGGAAACCAAAAAGGAAAAAGAGGAAAGCGCCAAAGGACCGGAAAGCGTGCTTGGTCTTCTTCAGATAGACCCTATAGCCCTTGAGATCGGTTACAATCTTATTCCTCTTGTAGATACCGAGCAGGGCGGGGACCTGCTTGAGAGGGTAACGATGATAAGAAGACAGAGCGCTATAGAACTGGGGTTGATCTTTCCGCCTATAAGGATCAGGGATAATATGAGACTGGAGCCGAACACGTACTCCCTTAAGATCAAAGGTGTCGAAGTTGGAGCCGGGACGATCAGAATGGGCAAGTACCTGGCAATGAATCCCGGCCAGATCTCCGAAAAGCTGGAGGGGGAGGAAACTGTTGAACCCGCTTTCGGTCTTCCCGCGATCTGGATCGAAGAACCGGTTAGAGAAAAGGCGGAGAGGCTGGGATACACAGTTGTCGACGCGCCGTCGGTAATAGCGACACATCTAACGGAAATTATAAAATCCCACGCGAGCGAGGTGCTGGGAAGACAGGATGTGCAGGCTCTTTTAAACTCCCTGCGGACGGATTATTCAGCAGTTGTGACAGAAGTTGAAAAGGCAGGGGCAACAATAGGGGACATCCAGAAAGTATTGAAAGGCCTGCTGAAAGAAGGTGTTTCGATCCGGGACCTCATAACTATAATGGAAACAATCGCTGATTATTTTCCAACTATAAAAGATCATGACGAGCTTGTTGAGATTGTGCGTCAGGCTCTTTCACGGCAGATCTGCCAGCAGCACACTGATATAGAAAAGAGGATCCGGGTAATAACCGTTTCAAAAGATATTGATGAAGAGATAAAGAATTCGATTGTGGTCACTGAAAGAGGAAAAAGATTCGCGATGGAGCCGGGTAAACAGAAAAAACTTTTAGCCTCAATCGTTGATGAAGTTAAAAAAGTCAAAGAAAGGGGGCTCAAACCGGTGTTCCTGACATCACCCGAAATCAGGGCTGTTTTCAGCACTATCGTTTCCACTATTGTACCAAATGCTGCTGTAGTGAGCAGTATGGAGATTGCCCCGAATATTAAAATTGAAGCAGTGGGGAATATAGTACTCTATGAAGAAGCGAGGCAATAATGATATACAAAACGTTTAAAGCTCCAACCTACAAAGAAGCAGTTTTAATGGCCAGGATCGACATGGGGAATGATGTTTACATAGTCGGACGAAAAGCGGTCCAGGAGGGCGGTTTTTTGGGGATGTTCACAAAAAAAATGACAGAGATCACTGTGGCGAGAAATGAAGATATAAAGAATAAAATTAAAAGTGAAAATAAAGCGGTTAACCCGGGGTCCACTTCCACCTCCCAGGCAGAAAAGGGAATCAAAGAAAATGAAAATACTGTTTTAAAAGAGCTGAATGAAATAAAAGCGAAATTGAATGAAATTATTTCACCCGGGGGCAAGCAAACCGAAAGCCCCTATTTCGAGAGGTTGATAAAGGCTCTGATAGAAGATGATTTTCCCCGGGACTATATTGAAAAATTGAGAGCTGAATTTGAAAAGGAACTGACCCTGCATGAAGTCAACGATCCTCAGATACTGGGAAAAAAATGTAAGGATTATATCTTTAAATCCATAGAAACATCGGGGCCTATTGCTTTCGGAAACGGGGAAACAGCAATAATAGTTCTTGTCGGTCCGACGGGTGTCGGTAAAACTACCACAATAGCGAAACTGGCGGCTTCTTACGGGGTTTTACAGAAAAATAAGGTCGAATTATTCACAATCGACTCATACAGAATTGCCGCGATCGAGCAGCTTGGGAAATACGCGGAATTAATGCAGATCCCTTTCACGGTGATCAATTCAAGAGAAGAGTTTAAGAGCGCGGTAAAGAACAGCAATGCTGACCTTATATTTGTGGACACCGCCGGAAAGTCTCAAAAGAACAGCCTGGGCCTTGCTGAACTCAGAAGTATACTCGATGGTGTCCACACAGGTCTTGATATTCATCTTGTTATAAGCGCAACTACGAAACATCAGGACGCGCTGGATATTATGACCAGGTTTAACCTGCTGTTGTATAACAAGGTCATTATATCCAAAATAGATGAGACTAATACCATGGGGCCTATTTTTAGTATAATGAACAAAGAAAAGAAGATTTCATATATAACTACGGGGCAGAGTGTTCCGGATGACATTGAGTTGGCGGAAAAAGAGAAGCTGCTTGATATGATTACTGTTGAAGGTATGTGTGGAGGGTGATCCGGCGGTCAAATTCAAGGAAATGACCGTCACATGATGTTTTAGTTAAAACGGAGGTATTTATGCTATACAGGACCGGTGCTGCGGAAAATATAAAAAAAGATCAGGCCGAAAGATTAAGGCTGATCATGAAGGATAAAACCGGGAAACAGGAACAGTCTGAGCGTGAACCGCGGGTAATCACAGTGTCGAGCGGCAAAGGGGGTGTCGGGAAAACAAATGTAGCAATAAATCTTGCCATCGCGTTTTCCGAAATCGGGCGAAAAGTCATTGTAATGGATGCAGACCTGGGATTGGCCAATATCAATGTTATGCTGGGTATCATTCCCAAATTTAATCTCTACCATGTGATCAAGAAGCAGAAAAAGATACGGGACATCATTGTTGATACCCAGTATGGTATCCAGATAGTAGCAGGCGCCTCGGGGTTTTCTCAGCTTGCCAACCTCGAAGAGGAGGATAGAAATGCGTTTGTTGAAGGATTAAAAGATCTGGCCTATGCGGATATTCTTATTATTGACACGGGCGCAGGGGTTTCTCAAAACGTTCTTTCTTTTTTAAAAGCAGCTGACGACGCGATAATCGTCACAACACCCGAGCCTACGGCAATAACGGACGCGTACGGGATAATAAAAAGTATCTCGGCCGAGGTGAACGGCCCCAACATAAAGCTCGTAGTAAATAGAGTTAATTCGGTGATGGAGGGGAAAAAGGTAGCCGACAGGGTGATCAATATTGCGGGACAATTTTTAAATATAAAAGTTGACAATCTCGGGTTTATTTTTGAGGACAGTGTTGTTCAGAGAGCTGTCATTAAACAGGACCCTTTTATTAAAAGCGCCCCTAACAGCAAGGCGTCGCATTCTATAAGACACATTATGAGCAGGCTCGCTAATATCGAGTACCAGGATGGCGGAGGATTCGGAAAATTTTTGAAAAGCATATTCGGCAGCAATTTATAATTAGTTCTTGGTGACAATTCCAGGTTTTTACCTGGCTAATTAGTATTTTCAATTTAACTAAGTATTTTTATATTTTTATTGATCGAAAACATGTATCACGAAAATTAATGATTGATTTTTTTATTTTAATGTATATTTTTTTAATAAAATGGAAAAAAATATAATACCGGGTAGGAACAAGGTGTCAGCGTTCGCAGCCGGTGGTGCCTTTGCATTGTCTTTAATTTTGGGTTTTATAGTAAAAAACCCGGCCGGTATAGTTCTAATGAGAGCTTTTTTCTCCGGGTTGTTCTTTGGAACTCTTATTCGAGGGGGTATATTTGTTTTAGAAAGATTTATTCCCGAGATAATAGACCGGCAGGCGGCCCAGGCTGATTCGGCCCAGAAAGTCGAAACTGAAAATATGGAGACTGAGACAGTCGGAACTGAAAAATTTGTTACAGTTTCCGGTGATGAAGAGGAAATTCTTGATGATGAGGAGATAGAAGAAATTGGTTCCGATCTGGAAAGTGAACAGGAGCCCCTGGGGGAAGTGAGTTCTGAAACAGTATCCGTGAATAATGAAACTGTTGAGGGCGGGTCTCCGGACCAGGAGGAGGGAGAGGAAGTAAAAGAGATTGATGAAGAAGATGAAGCATTCAGCGAATTACCGGCGATAGACAGCCTCTTTGAGGAGGATCATGAAGAAATTATTGATATCGAAGAAAATGTGAGTAAAAGCCCGGGAAAAAAGTCTGCACCGGAAGGGGACTATATTGATTTTGGAAACGCACAAATACCAAATGAGCCGGAAACGATCGCCAAGGCAATCAGGAAGGTAATGAAACAGGAGTGAATCGCTGGTGTATGGGTGTTTTATGGTGACCCCTTTACGGGTATGAGTTAAATTTATCAAATCAAGCGGGAATTCCGGGCAGCACTGAATGTTTTAATTACCTGATTTTCTAGATATATAAATAGTAACGCGGATATAATTAGAAATCGTGTTTCGGGAGAATGAAAGTGTTAATAGAAAAAACAGAAGAAGAGCTCTGGAAAATATATAAAAATACAAAAGATAAGAAAATAAGAGAACGCTTTGTCAAACAATATGCGCCGCTGGTTAAGTATGTAGCAGGTAAGATCGCAATCGGAATGCCGCAGAACGTGGATTTTGATGACCTGGTCGGATACGGTGTGTTCGGGTTGCTTGACGCCATAGAAAAGTTTGACCCGAACAAAGACATAAAGTTTAAAACCTACGCTGTAACCAGAATAAGAGGGGCAATATATGACGAGTTGCGATCCATCGACTGGGTTCCGCGTTCGGTCCGTCAGAAGGCAAAAGAACTTGAAAGGGTTATTGGAAAACTGGAAAACAGGCTCGGCCGGTCCGCGAAAGATGAAGAGATCTCAAAAGAGCTTGGAATAAGCGTCAAGGACCTGCGGACCCTTATACTGAAGATCTCGGGTGCTTCAATTCTTTCATTGAGTGATGTTTGGTACGTCGGTGATGAAAGCGACAAGGTTTCTGTCATGGAAACAATAGAAAGCCCGCGGAGTTTGAATCCGGACGTAATAGTTGAACGCGAAGAGGTAAAGAACATAATCGTCCAGGCGATCAGTGATCTACCTGATAAAGAAAAAAAAGTCCTGATCTTGTACTATTATGAAGATCTGACCTTAAAGGAGATTGGAGAAGTATTACAGGTAACAGAGTCCCGGATTTCTCAGCTTCACACAAAAGCAATTATGCGGCTCAGGAGCAAATTGATGAATATAAAAAGGAGCATAGTGATATAAATGAACACTTCATTTGAAAAACTCCGGGAAGCACTGATGGATATCTCGTTTACAGGCCAGGGGGCTGAAGGTGCTGAAGATGTCATTGATGTCGAAGCATATTCAGTGGAGGAGGGGCTCAAGAGGGCGAGTGAAACTCTGGGTGTGAATATCAGTGATCTTAAGTATGAAATCGTAGAACAGGGAAAAAGATCATTTTTGAGCAAGAAGCCTTTCCGGTTGGCGATTACAGTAACAAAATCTGCCGGATCTTTTGATGAGGATGCGTTTGCGGAATTAGATGAGGCAGCAGCGGCTGAGGTATTAAAAAGGGACCTCGATGGGGTTTACAGAATAAAGATAACCAGGATCGGGTTAATGCTTAAAGTCACTCTGCCCAAGGGCAAAGGGCAAAGGGTAAGTGTGGAGGATGTTCTTATGGGCATCCGGGAAAAGGGTGTTGACGAATTTGATAAGTCAAAAGTCGCAAAAATAGTGCGAGCTGCTTCAGAGGAATACATTAAAATATGTGATTTTGAAGTGGATGAGAGGAGTGAGGGGAGGATTGTTGTTGAAATCTCTGAAGATGAAATGAAAGCCTTTATGACCCTCATTCCTCCTAAACCCAGAGGCAGGGTTCTGGATATCGATGATATTCATGAAGCCCTTGGTGATAGAAATGTTGTTGTAGGTATTATGGATGATGTGATAC
>DRHN01000358.1 GCA_011049595.1 Spirochaetota bacterium
GCATAACGTAGTTCGTCACATCCACAATATTGTATATGGGGCGTACGCCCAGCGTGTACAGCCTCCTCCTCACAATGTAGGAGGATTTTTTGACCGTTACCCCTCCCAGCATTATTGCGGTGTACCTCGGGCAGAGGTCTTTATCAGCTATAACGATCTCTACCCGATCATTACCCCCGGCACGGGTCACTTCTTCGATCTGCTCGCTTGTATACACAGGGTCCAGCTTTCTGCCGAAGATAGCGGCAAGCTCCCGAGCGAAACCGTAATGCCCCCAGAGGTCGGGCCTGTTAGTCACACTTTTGTTGTCTATCTCGATGATGTAGTCCCTGGTTGGAAAAATGGAGGCGACCCGGGTCCCGGGTATCAGCTGCCCGGGCATGACCGCTTCATCATCCAGTATCCACAGCCCAGTGTGATCATCACTAACACCAAGCTCCCTTTCGGAACAAACGATGCCGTTGGATTCCATGCCCCTCAGTTTCGCCTTTTTTACTCTGGTCCCTCCCGGAAGCCTGGCACCGATCAGGGCAACGGGAACATGGGTGCCTTTTTTTGTATTTGGGGCCCCGCTGATTATGTCAAGAACTTCGTTGCCGACATCTATCTTTGTCAAAAAAAGTTTATCGGCCTGAGGGTGCTGTTTTACATCAATAATTTTACCGACAACTACGCGCTCCAGGTCATCACCTGCTTCTTCAATGCCTTCTATCTCCGAAGTGGACATTGTCAGTTTATGCCCCACTTCCGCGGGATCGATATCGCGGATATCAACAAACTCCGCCAACCAGTTGAATGAAATTTTCATTACATGGACCTTTAGATTTATTTCTGATTTGCAGAAAAGAAAATGACAATAATGTTAATAATTTAAAATAAAAAGCCGGCCCGGCATTTTTATTTTTACAAATCTATAACATTTAAATTGTACAATCAAGTTATTTACTCTGCGACGGCGAAACAAGTTAAATAACATTTCCGGGATTCAGAACATGATCGGGGTCCAGAGAACTCTTTATGGTCTCCATTTCCTCCAGCGCGTCAGGCGGGTACAGGATCGCGAGGTAATCTTTTTTCAGCTTTCCAATACCGTGCTCGGCAGATACGGTACCACCCAGATACACGGCTTTTTTAGCAAACTTTTTATAGAGATCCCTGGCTTTTAACAGCTGATCGTAGGTATCCGGGATCATGTTTACGTGGAGATGACTGTCCCCTATGTGCCCGAATATTACCGATGCGATCCGTTCATGCCCGAGCTCTGATCGGTAGTACCGGATGATCTCTTTTAAATGCCTGTCCGGAACAGCCATGTCGGTCCCTACTTTGTGGATCCTTCCATCCATTCGCTTTCTCTGTGAAATTATTTTATTGACCGATTCAGGAAGCGCGTGCCTGAAAGCTTTCAGTCTCATAATATCACGCTTGTTGAGCGCTGCCCACGCGATGGACGGGTCCCCGCGGGAAGTCTCGATCAATGATTTCCATTTTAAATATTCCTGTTTGAGCCCGGATACATCCGGTTTGCCGGATTTAAAGACCGCCGATTCAAAATAAACAGCAGCATCTTTTTCCGGAATCGGAGGTATCTCAGAAACCGGGCCCTGGCTCTTTCTTGTATCCTCCAGCAGCGTCAGCGCGTCCCTGTCAAAATACTCAAGGGAAATAGGCCGGATATCCCCCTTTTTTGCTCCAACCACAAAATCAACCGCGTCAGACTCCTCTTCAAAAAATGCCATACCTCCCAGAAACACCCCCGGCTCTTCGATAAGGCGTACCGAAACACCGGCTATTACACCTAATATCCCCTCACTCCCGATGAAAAGATCGATCAAGTCCATGGATTTTTTAGAGTACAATCCTGCCGAGTGTTTGGTACGGGGCATCATGTAAGAAGGTGCGGGGATAATGAGAGGCCTCCCCTTCTCCTTCGGGACCCTGAAGCATCCGTTTTCAGCCCGAACTTCACCCCGGTTCACTCGAAGCAGCTCGCCCGTGGAAAGAACAACTTCAATTCCTTCAACATAATCTCTTGTGGGTCCGTAAAAAAGGGTCCTGGCCCCGGAAGCGTTGGTCGCCACGGTCCCGCCGATTGTAGCTGTGGTCTCGGTCGGGTCGGGCGGGTAAAAATAGTGTTTATTGTTCCTCTTTAATTCATCAGGGAATTCAATTTCAGGTCCCAGATCCTTTGATCTCACACGGGCGCTGAGCTCGCTCAGACGGATACCGCTTTCAACCCTGAGGGTAAGGTCACCGAAAACGTAATCAAGTCCGAGTATACCTGTCATCTTTTCGAGTGACACCAGATATCCGCCTTCGGCCGGGACCGCACCCGCGCATATCCCCGTCCTTCCGCCGGATATGGTTACCTTTTTTCCTTTTTCCCTTGCATCCATCATTATCTTTACCAGATGATTCAAAGATCGGGGGAAAAACAGTGACTCCGCGTCGGCTCCCGTGACGTTGGATTCATCTTTTAAATAATCGGGGTAATCGCTGCGTATCCGGTCACTACCGTGAACGGCCTTCAGCCCGTCACTTTCAGGAGTGACGGTATAAATCCCTGTTTTACTTACTTTCACCGCGTTCGAGCTCCTTTAGTATTCCCGGGACAATATCGTATAGGTCCCCGACTATGCCGTAATCGGCTGCTTCAAAGATCGGTGCATCCGGGTCCTCGTTTACAGCGATTATAGTACCGGAACCTTTCATCCCCGCCAGATGCTGGACCGCCCCGGAGATGCCGCAGGCAACATACAGCTTCGGACTTACAGTGTGCCCTGTCTGCCCGACCTGGTGGGCCTGGCTTATCCATCCAAGATCCACTGCCCCTCTTGACGCGCCTGTCATCCCGCCTATTTTATCCGCCAGCTCCGAAATAAGGTCAAATCCTTCGGGCTTTCCCAGCCCCCTCCCCCCCGCGACTATCACCTCAGCCTGGCCGATGTCCAGGCTTTCTTCACGGACGGCAGTCTCCAGAACGCGCGCGGCCCTCCTTACTCCGGGGCTGTAACTCTTTGAAACGACCATGGCTTTCACAGCACCCGGTTTTTTTTCCATCCTGAACACCCTCGGCCTTACCGTGGCCATCTGGGGTCTCGAATCCGCGCATTCAATTGTGGCCATTATGTTGCCGCCGAACGCGGGCCTCGTTTGAAGGAGTATCTTACGGTCTCTGTCTATGCTGAGCTCGGTGCAGTCCGCGGTCAGGCCTGTTTTCAGCCGTACAGCTATGAGCGGCATGAGGGTACGCCCGTAGATCGTCGCCCCCGCGAGCAGTACCTGCGGCTTTTCCTCTTCCACAGCCATGCAGATCAACTCAGCCACTGTTTCACAGCTTCCGGCAGGGCTGCGTTCAGAATTGATAAGCAGTATTTCATCCGCGCCGTACTGCTCAAGCATGTTTATATCTTTCTTTCCAGCATCTCCCGGAAAAACGGCAACCAGGCTTTCACCAAGTTCTTTTTTAAGGGCGAGCCCCTTTGAAAGCAGCTCGAAAGAAACAGGATGTATCTCCTTATCTTTCTTTTCCACAATTACCCATATGTTTTTGTGATCCAATCGCATCCCCTGTCGCACTCAATGTAAGGACTCCGTTTCCGGGGAAACCGGACAGGCGGTCCATTATTTGTGTTTGCTGATGATCCTGACAAATTCCTTTGCTTTTTCTTCAATACTGCCCTCGATGAGTTTCACCTTTGACAGGTGTTTCGGTGAAAAGACCTTTTTTACACGCGTGGGGGACCCCTTTAGACCGCATCGGCCCGGGTCGGCACCTATCTCCCGGGCGCCATATCGGGTTACCGGGATGTCAAAGGACCTCATCATCCCGTCCAGGGTCGGGATACGAAGTCTTTGAGCAGCTTTTACAACCGTGAAGACAACCGGATATTCACACTCAACAATCTCCTTTCCGTTATCAGTCATCCTCTCAACAACAATACTGCCCCCCTCCACCGCCAGCACGCCCGTGACGAAAGCGATTACCGGTATACCGAGAAGGCCTGCCACCTCGGGCCCCACCTGGGCTGTATCGCCGTCTATTGCCTGTTTCCCGAAAAGAAGAAGATCAAAACTGCCTATCTTCTCTATGCCCATGCCCAGTGTGTAGGAAGTTGCAAGTGTGTCCGCGCCCGAAAAATCGCTGTGGGACAGCAGATAAGCGTGGTCAGCACCCATTGAAAGCCCGTCCCGCAGGATTTCCTCCGAGTCGGGGATCCCCATTGTTAGCACCGTGATCTTTCCCCCCGCTGAAGCTTTGATCTCCAGGGCCAGCTCGAGCGCGCTTTCGTCGAGGGGGTTTGTGATACTCGGGACCCCTTTCCTGATAAGCGTGTTGCGCGCGGGGTCTATCCTTACTTTCTGGGTGTCGGGCACCTGTTTCATGCACACCAAAATATTCAATTCAATTCCTTCGTTAATTTATTTTCCCTGGCAAAAAGCGCTCTTTATATCAGGCCGTCACTCTTCATCCGGGCAGTGGCCCAGCAGCAGCGCCCCGTGACCGGACCAGTAATCGATACGCTCCCCGCTGTCCACATCCCATTTTTTCGACCCCTTTGCTCTTTCAACATATAATGGGAAAGGCTCGAAGTATCGAAGATCGTGAGTAACACCGTTGGGGAAAAGATCGGACGCTTTTTCATACAGGCTCTTTGATCCTGGAAAACTGCTTTCACATGCTTCATTGATACCCGGGATTTCAAAACCCATGAGTGCGTTTCTCTTTTGATATAAAGATTTCAATGTGTTTCCTTGAAACATCGAGCTCCTTTACCCACCCTGACAAAAGGAAATGAAACTGCTAAAACTACCGCCATCATTGCAAAACCGTGCCCCACGCCTACCCTGTCGGCAACAAACCCCATTAAAGGAGCGAATACTGCAACAAAAAGAGCCGTAAGCTGGGACTCAACCGAAAGTCCCGATGCCATAACTTTGCCCGATATCTGCTCGCTGATGTATCCCACATTTACAGGTCTTTTGAAATTATGGATCATATTGTAAAGCACAAAAATCACTATCGCGGACAGCCTGAACCCGAAAATCAGTGAAACACCGCTTGCGATTATCAAAAAGGCTCCTGTTAAAAAGTAGGTGTTGATCGCCCATGTATCTGATCTCATTTTCCGGGTGACCGCCCCCGAGCTTCCCGCTGAAACACTTGCCAGTATATAAAGAATAAAATACACACCGCCTATCACTACCGCAACTTTTTTATCCTCCTCATAGGACAGAAGTACCGGCAGCATCAGTGAGTAGCTCCCGATAACAGGCTGCAAGTAGTTCTTAACAGTTTTAAAAACACCATCGTAGAGCGATGAGTTGAACAGCGCCCCAAGTGCTGCCCTTGATTTAAAGATCCCTGCGAAACTCTTTAATGTGAAAAGTGCCTTATTTTTTGCCTTTTGGAGGGCCCCTGCTTTTTTATCGCCGGAAATTTCACCATCCAGCTCTTTTGGATAAGAGATCATGAGAAAAAGGGCGAAAACGTACGGGACAACCGACGCCAAAAAGATAATCCGGTAGCCCCCGGTATAAAAAACAAGGGCAGCGGCAATGAGAGCTGAAACCGCTGATCCGGTCTGTGCCCAGCCGCGTGTGTGTCCGTAATAATCGACTTTGAGATCCAGCAGGCTGTTTATTCTCAGGTGTTCCATAATCATTGCTTTGTGGGTCCCTGTCCTGAAGGCTTCTCCCCCCGCGAACAGGAGCATGGCGATAACATATATCCCGTAAAAAGGAAAAAAATAAAATATCATGAATGACGATATATATGAAACGAACGCGTATATCATGGACACTCTTCGCCCGAAGCCGTCGGCAATTATCCCCGTGGGGATCTCGAGAACATTCTTGGCGATTTCCCGTATCGAAAAGAGCGTCCCTATCTCAAGAAAACTGAAGCCCATTTCCCTGAAAAAGAGTATAATAAAAGGATCAAAAAACTTGAGGTTCTTTAAAAATCCGTAAAGACTGAATTTATAATATTGTCTGTTTTTCGGGAATAACGCTTTCACACCACCCTCTTTTGAAGAGTATGCCGAAAACTGATTACTCTTTGTGAAAAAAAGGTTTTCATTATAATTTAAGTTCACTTAAGATTATTAACAAACAAAATATTAAGAGTTTTTTAGAACTACCTGGTCCGCTGTGAGAATGCAGCGTTACATGAAAAATTTTGGGAGGAAAAAGCATGGCTGACACCACACATGAAAAAGTGAGAAAAATCATCAACGAAAAGGACAGGCTGATCTCCTGTTTTGGGATGGATATCATCGAGGTTAAAAAGGGAAGCGCGGCGGTCAGGATGAAGGTCGGTAAAGACCATGTGAATGCCGCCGATGTTTGTCACGGCGGGGTGATATTCTCGCTGGCCGATGTCGCCTTTGCCCTGGGTTGCAACAGCCACGGTATCCTGTCACTCGCCCTCGACATGAGCATCAGCTTTTTGAAGGCAGTCCAGGTCGGTGAAACAATAACAGCCAGGTGCGAAGAACGGCACGCCGGAAAAAGCACCGGCTGCTACATCATCGAGGTATCAGACGCAGCGAACAACCTTGTGGCGCTGGTCAAGGCTACAGCTTTCAGAAAAGGCACCCCTTTTGTGAAGTAAAATACTTTAAACAGAATTAATATTTTTGTATATGTGTAAATGCGCGGGCATACCTGCACCACCTGGTGCCCGGGCAACTCCGAACTTGACGCTGCTGCCGGGTTTATACATCGTTTCAATTCCTGTCCGGTTTAAAAAGGAAAACCTGAAAATATCACCATTTATTAAAATTTCATTACCGTGAAAAAATCCTTGACTTTGATAGTAGACCAGTCTACTATCAATATACAGGTTTTGTTTATGGTCAACAAAGAGACAAAAAAAGCACTGATCGAAAAAGGGGCAGAAATTATCTATTTAAAAGGTTTTAACAATACAGGTATAAATGAAATACTCGAAGCAGCATCGGTCCCAAAAGGGTCATTTTATTATTATTTTAAAAATAAAGAAGATTTCGGGATCCAGTTGATAGACCATTTTCTTGTGAGGTTTCTGTCCGGTGCGGACAGGCGTCTATCTGTCACCAAATCGTCCTATATAGAAAGGTTACGGGTATTTTTTGATGATTTTCTGGAGTTTTTCAAAGGAAACGGTTTTAAAGGGGGGTGTCCGATCGCCAACTTTTCACTCGAAATGAGCGATCTGAATGAAAATATTCGAAAAAGGCTCGACACCGCTTTTGACCAGATGAATAATAAGATCGCTCTTTTTCTTGAAGGAGCCGTGAAGAACGGTGAGCTGCCGGAAGACCTTGACACGGGGCTGGTCTCTAACTTCATCCTCAACAGCTGGGAAGGGGCGCTTCTGCGGATCAAGCTTACAAGAGACGTTTATCCGATGAAACTGTTCTACAATTTTGTTTTTCAGGATTTGCTTAATTTTAATTAAAATTAATTAAAAATTTTTTAAATAACAGGAGGTTACAATGAACATTTTTCTAATTATTTCGGGGATTGTTGCGCTATTTATCGTAGTGGGCCATTTCACAATGGGGCGCAAAACTTACCTTTTACCTATGATGGAAGCATCTTTTGACGGAGTCGCAAAAAAAGTGATGCAAAGTGTCTTCCATTATTCATCCGTAAACCTTGTGCTCATGGCAGTCATGCTGCTGGCGCTTGGATTTGGGGTAAACCTCAAGGGCGCTTCATCTCTGATCGTGCAGTTCATTGCGCTCCATTACAGCTTATTCGCAGCGGTTCTGATAATTACAGCACTCGCTTCAAAAATCGAGAAGCCAATGTTCAAGATGTTTCAGTGGATACTTTTTATCATTGTGGCAGTGTTAGCGTGGCTTGGTGCAGCATAAGTCCCGCACTTGCCTTTCCTCGTCACCTTTTTGAACTATGAACTGTAAAGCAGACATCCGTACTTTTGTGCTCATTATTATGTTGTAAAAAACGGCAGATACATGTAAGATGTTTGAATGGCTGTGATTATTATTTTATTTTTATAAAATCAGCATTTAAAGGGGAGGGAGATGTTTAAGAAAAAATACATCTTTGCTTTGATTTTTGTGATGCTGGCGGTTTTAACACTTGCAGGCTGCGCGCCCGGAAATATTCGCTGGGACCAGGATGTTACTCCCGGCAATGAGGCGGGTTTCTGGGCAGGAATCTGGCACGGGCTTATCATCATAATTACCTTTATAATAAGTCTGTTTACCGACAGGGTGGGAATCTATGAGCTGACCAACAACGGGTGGCGGTACAATCTGGGTTTCATAGTCGGTTTGCTCATTTCAATGGGCGGGGGATTTAAAGGCGCTAAAAGAAGAAAGAGACGAAAGGCCCGAAAACGTGACTGGAATGAGATTGCGGAAAGGGTCGAAGAAAAAGTCCATTCAGGCATTAAATCCTGGCTGGACGAGCACCCGAAAGAAGAAAAAGACTGGGACGAGATCGCGGAAAAGATCGAAGAAAAAATAAAAAGGGTCCTAAGAGAGTGGGCTGAAAAGTAACGGCATGACTGTCATTAATATTGTAATATGTTGAAATTATTTTTTAGGGGCACAGCGCGATGGAAAAGAGGAGATTGGGAAGAACAGAACACATGAGCTCGGTGATTACTTTCGGGGCAGCCGTGTTTGTGAAAAAAAAGCAGAGAGAAGCGGACCGTGTCCTGGAAATACTGCTGGAAAGGGGGGTGAACCAGATCGATGTAGCGCCTGAATACGAGCCTGCAGAGAAACGAGTGGGTAAATGGATGAAAAAGCACAGAAAATTATTTTTTCTCAACTGCAAGACACTCATGAGGAAAAAAGATGATGTCCGGAAAGATCTCTACGGATCTCTGGAACGTCTCAACACCGATCATTTCGATATGTATTCGCTGCACTCGGTGGATACCGATGATGAGCTTGAAACAACGCTTGGTCCCGGAGGGGGAATGCAAATAATATTGGATGCCCGGTCGCAGGGGCTTCTAAAATATGTCGGTATTACCAGTCACAGATTGCCGCTGCTGATAAAGGCATTAAGAATGTTCGATTTTGACGCAATTATGTTTCCCTTGAATTTTATCTGTTATGCTGATGCCGGGTACAGGGCTGACTACAACGAGCTCATGGAGCTTGCAAGGTCGAAGGATGTCGGCGTGATGGTCATAAAGGCGATTGCAAAAAGGAACTGGGGAGAACAGTACCACAACACACCAACCTGGGATATGCCTTACACTACCTGGTATGAACCTTTCAGTACCCCTGCGGAGATCAAGCGCTCTCTGGATTTTGTGCTGGCTCAAAACATTTCTACTGCGGTGAGCGCGAGTGATGCAACACTTCTAACCTTGATGCTTGATGCTGCTGAAAAGGTATCCCCGGTTGACAAAATTGATCAAAACAGTCTGCTTGATGAAGCTGAACGATATAAGCCACTTGTTTTTACTTTTTCACCCTGAAACGATGTCATTATGTCGGGGTGATCGAACCACGCGGCATGCAACGGCCCTTTTTGAATAGGTTGCGTCTTAGCATCTGGAGATAAGCGTTTGATAAGGGATTCCCTCAAGAGCTGATTTTTCTCGTACCTTTTCAAGATCATATTCACTTATTCTGATATTCACGTTTTTTGTCTTTTTTGCCCTATCAATAATATCCTCTATCTTCTTTCTTTTTGTTTTTTATAGTGGTCTATATAATAAGCTTTCATCCTCAATTTGAAATCATTACAAATAATATACATTGTCAATAGAAAAGTAATATAGCATCGA
This sequence comes from Spirochaetota bacterium, assembly GCA_011049595.1. Taxonomy (GTDB): domain Bacteria; phylum Spirochaetota; class B62-G9; order B62-G9; family DRHN01; genus DRHN01. The sequence goes on from DRHN01000358.1 coordinate 9,767, forward strand.
CCGCAACGGCCAGGCCAGGTGTGGTCAAAAAACAGGCATTCCCATACTATTTTTATATTTTATCAGATTCTGTTACCGGTGCATCCGGAATAGCCCCTAATACTTCTGCAAATGCCTTTGGATCAAAGTTAGCGGCAGCCTTCTTAAAAAAGTCACGTGTTTCTTGCCGAATAACTTCATTAGAAATAGAAGAGACAATGAAGTTGTTTAAAGAAATACCTTCCTCTTTTGCAAGATTTTTGAGTTTTTCATGTATATGATCCGGTAATCTTACCTGTATTGCTTTCATAATTATCTCCCAATTTTTTTAATAAATTGTCCCGGTGTTAAAATATCTATTTCATAGATTTTTAATCCCGGATTGAAAAAATCCTTAACATTGTGAGTGATAATAGTGGATGCCCCAAAATTTGCAGCACACTCAAAAACCATATTGTCATTTTCGTCTTTTAGGTTTGGACGTAGCCGGCAATAAATAGACACTTCTGTTCCGAAAAATGCAAGGGCTGAGAGGATAGTTCCGATTTGTTCACGATTTATCTGTGTCTGCCCTTTGGTAACAGCTTCAAGTAATTTAGCTTGATATTCAAGAAAAAGAGGAACAGATATTCCAAATTGAAATCGCTTGTGTGGTATCTCAGATAATAAAGCAAAACTTGCCCCTCGGCGACTTCTTATTGCAGCTATCCACACACATGTATCGAAAGTAACTCTCATAGGTATAAATATACACCTATAGTATTATATATATCAAGCATTGAATAAAATATTTTCTTATGAGTGATCTAAGGTGTGGATAAGATACAGATTATTCCCATGGTGTGTTGGGGTCTATCCATTTTCGACAAAGTGCAGTTTTTCAGGGTAGAAAAAATCGGCAAAATGCGGTTTTCCGATTTTTTGAAAAACGCCGTATTTTTTATTAGTATCTTAAGAGTTATTTCTTTGTTTTTTGGGCAAAGAAATTTTCATGAATTTATATATCTATTTATATAAAAAGATTTACAGAGACAATTTTTCAAATGAACTTTTTATAACCTTTTTGGTTCCGGCTTGTCCGGGTTAGGAATAAGATATTCAGCGGTCAGTTCCCTGTTTACTCATACATGTACACCCTCAGGCAGTTTATACGCATAAACTGTATAACGAAGAGGGATATTGACGAGTTTGTGAACCTTGTATCCGGCAAGCATTTGAGCCTCCGTGACATAGAACTGCTTGCCCATGGGTATTTCAAGGGACCGGATGAGTTTCGTGAGCAGATAAAAAGCGGGAATATTGCATGGGATTAAGCCGGTTAAAAGATAGAACAGCCAATACGCACCTGTACAGAGTTTGAACGGCAAATGCTAAATGAACTTGAAATAACACAAAAATACATGCAGAGGGTCACCTGTAAAATTAAGGACAGTCGATTCAAAACCGATTCTTTTTATTGCCAGGCCAATCTTCTGGCCGGATGAATATTAAGACAAATGGATATTTTTTCTAAAGCAGTGAGGGGGTTCTATGGCAGGTCCGGACAAACGCAAAGTCATTTATTGTCTTCATGAGGAAGGGATGGGGGTACGAGAAATCTCCCGGCGCCTGAATGTAAGCCGCAACACAGTGAGGGGCATAATAGCCCAAAAAGGCAGCCTGCCTGATTTGCCGAGAAAGGACAAGATAGAGATCGATCCTGAACTTCTTCGCCGGCTTTACAATGAATGTAACGGGTGGGTTCAACGGATACACGAGAAACTTATCGAGCAGGAGGGGACAAAAGCAGGGTATTCCACATTGACCAGGATGATACGTGAGTTTGATCTTGGCGGGTCACGAAAGATCCGATGTGACCGGGTTCCCGATGAACCAGGGATTGTTTAAAAATCTACCACAAACGAAAATTACTTGTTGAGCACGCGTTGCCTCCTGACGGAGTTAAAAACGAAACCTTCAGCCCGGAGGGACAACCTAAGCCGCAATATCAACCGAAACATCGCAAAAAGCCTACTCAAAGAGAGGAGAAGAAGCTCAAAAGTTTATCAGAGGAAGTCGAAGCCTGCCTGGGTTTTGTGCTCAATCAAAAAGGCACGCAAAAACACAGGTTTATTCGCAGTCTTTTTGGTTTGTATCAGAAAGTCGCCTTGCCCTTGTTTATTAAAACAATCAACAGGGCCCTGAAATATCATATTACCGACATACAGACTATTGAACGCATTGCAATATTACAGTTGAAAGAAGGAAATTATGAATTACCGTTTGTTGAAACTAATGAGGAGTTCAAAAAAATGGAATCCTACCTTGAGTGTTGTTCTACCGATGAGGCGGATTTATCCATCTATGACAAAATGACGGAGGATGAGGATGGATGAGAAGATCATAGAAATGCTCAAATATATTCGTCTTTGGAGGTTACTTGAAAACCGGGATAGGTACAACGAGTTGGCTCGAAAAGAAAACTTCTCCCCTGTTCGACTGCTGAAATATATCATCACAGAGGAATATAAAATCAAAAAGGAAAACTCCGGAAAGATGAGGCTTGCGCGGGCAAAGATCCCCGAAAAGTTTGTTATGGAAACATTTCCCTTTGATAGACAACAGAATCTCAATAGAAAGAAGATACTGAACATATATGACTCATTTGACTACATGACAAAGAAACAAAATGTGGTGTGGATCGGAGCGACAAGAACCGGAAAAACAGGACTTGCGACCGCATTTCTCATGCAGGCAATCAATGAAGGGTGCAGTGGACGTTTTATTTTGTTTCCCGAACTTCAGAACTCGTGTAATAAGACAAAATTAGTATTTTCTCCGAACGCTAAAAATCATTCTCCTTAAATTTGAACCCAGGTCGATATCCCCATATTCATTAAGAGTAGAACATAGTTGTTCCAATGCCCTGGCACTTTTTTTTGAGCGTTGTGGAGGAAATGCTACGTTCAATACTTCACCCTCTTTCCTTACATATGTCCGGCTTCTTAA
>DRHN01000359.1 GCA_011049595.1 Spirochaetota bacterium
AAGGTACTCGTTCTGAGAAAGGAAATCGTTGGGTAGAACGCATATTGTCTGTAAGACAAACTGCAAGATTACGTGGACAATCCAGCTTTAGTATACTTGTAAATGCAATACGAAGTTATTACAAGGGAGAAGAACCCGATTTAACCTGGATTTAAAAACAGATTTGGAAAAAAGTTTATAAACCCTGTGATCGGTTACCGTAATTTTTGTTCCCGGCAGTTATACCCAAAAAGCCGGCCAAGCCCTTTTTAAACACAAACAGCACCTCTTCTATTACGGTGTTTGAAAAAATCCTTTATTAAGTAGAACCTGCTTATTTCTATCCTTCAACAGCCTTTGCTATCCTTTTTAGCTCCCTGACACTGTCCGCCACCGCTTTGTCCTCATCATTTTTGTAGTCAGGGTGCAAAAAATCTATTTCCACAGCCAGAAATCCTTCATAGCCGCTGTCCTTTAACAATTGCGCCAGCTTCCGGTTGTCGACAACCCCATCACCCACAGGAGTGCAGGAAAAAAAGTACCACTCATTTCCGGGCACACCCTTCTGTGGTTTCAAGTCTTTCACATGGGTTGCGTAAACATGTTTTGCCAATTTTTCCATACCGGATATCGGGTCATCCAGAAGACGCAGAAAATTCCCTGTGTCGAAATTGATCCCAAAATATGGTGAATCAACATTTTTAATGAGCGTAAGCATTTCATCGGAATTAAAATCCAGGTGGTTTTCCGCCGCGAGCTTAACATCATATTTCTCAGCAATTTTGACGGCTTTCGAAAACATTTTTGTCAGCCTTTTGATCTGGGGGGCGTGAGGCTCGAATCTGAACGTCAAACTGCTGCCCACAACCCTCATGACCTCCGCTCCGACTTGGGCCGCGTATTCTATGTGTTTGATCATTTCGTCGAACTCTTTAACATTTTTTCCGCCTTCCAGACCGTCCGGGTGTCCCCACGCCCATACCCTTTCGAGATTATAATCATCCATTATGGCTTTGATCCGGGAAAGATACTCACTGTCATAACGCGGCACAAAGCAGGACTCTAAAGAAACCCCGTCAACTTTCAGTTCTTTTGCCCTGTCCAGGAAGTCTTCGAGAGACATTTCCCTGTCCGGTTTCACCTGCTGGGGATAGACTTCCCCGAAAAACCTGTGATAACAATAGCTGTCAATCCCTACTTTCATACCCCATCTCCTCCTGACGCAAATAAGTATTTAATCCTATTTTCAAATTTCTGTCAATAATTTTTAATGCGAATACCTGTAAATATTAATCGCTAAATTTATGCTATTTTTAAATTTTGTCAACTTTTAAAACTTCCAATCCCGTTCTTCTATTACATTATGAAAATCAGATGATTAATGAAGCTTGAAAAATACACAGATTAATCCAAAACAACATGGATACATACTTTAAAATATTTATTCGTGCGCGGGCCTGTGCGCCCACCCTTTAAAACCTTCCCGATCCGGGGAATAAAGAGGAACAACTATTCAAATACGATATCTCTGAGAGGAAGCTCGCCCATGATCTTTGAGGTTTCCTCCATGCTTTTCATACCGTCGGAAGTGGTCATGCCTGTCAGGCACGCTGCCGCCATTGCGTTTGCGAATCTCATTGACCTGTCAAGTTCCCAGCCTTCGTGAATGCCGTAAAGCATCCCGCCGCAGAAGGCGTCACCCGCTCCTACTGTGCTTTTAATAAAACCCTCGGGGCAGGAATGTGAGGGTACAAAGTGGGGCCCTGCACCCTTTTTTACCGCGTAAGCACCCTCGGGAAAATGGATACAGACGAGCTCGCTTTCGCCGCTGTCCATGAGTGTTTTAAGCGTCTTTTTGAGATTCATGTAATCCAGACCGCCGGTTTTTTCTCTAATCTCATATCCCGTTGTCCTTCCGGCTTCTATCTCGTTCAATATGAGGTAATCGGTATACTTCAAAACCGGCAGCACGATCTTGTTGAACCTGTAGCTGCTTTCACTCACAACGTCAACGGAAGTTCTCAACCCCTTATCCTTTGCTGTTTTTAAAACCCGCGCCATCTGTGTGCCGTATTCCGGGTCCGGACCGTCCAGAGTATCCAAAAGCAGTATATACCCTATATGGAACATGTTTGTCTTTATTGCTGAAAAATCGATATGGTCAATACTGAAACACCTGCTCGTGCCTTTGTGGTGGAAAAAAGTCCGGTTCCCTGTATCCTTTACAGTCATAACATCGGTGTAGGATGTTCTGGCGTCTTTTGAAAACCGCATCATGGACGAGTCTATGCCGTGTTTACTCATATCCTCCATTATGAATTTACCGTCTTCATCATTACTGATAAGACCGATACCGTACAGAGGCAGACCGGTTTTCAAAATCGCCAGATCTTTCAGCACATTGTAGGCGCATCCGCCGTTCGCCCTTTTTTCCTCGGATATTATTGAAAGCATCCCCTCGTCCGGCCACAGGTCCACGACCTTGACATGGTCGATTATGAAGTTACCCGCAGCCGTGATACCCCTTCTTTCCACCGTAAATCCCCCGATCAGTAAATTTGTATTATATTATT
>DRHN01000360.1 GCA_011049595.1 Spirochaetota bacterium
CTGAAAAAGATAAGACTCAGGCCGGAAGATATTATTTTCTACCTGGGAGGAAGAATATCCCCAAACCTGACGTATGACCTGAATTTTAAAATAAACACAGAAGACCTGCAAATGGTAACTTATTTCTATCTGGAAGGTAGAATAACCCCAACCATAACATACGACTTTAAATTTTATATAGATACAGATAAGCTGTACCTGGAACCTGTCAGAACTTTCAGCATTATTGATAATCCAATATCGCATTCGAGGTTTGCGTTGAATTATTCTTTTTAAAAGAGCCGGGCAGATAAATCACTATCGGCAAAAGAAGTTCTGCTTTCGTATAAATATCAACCAAAGCTGGATGATCCTGGAAAACCATCGGGATATTTACCGGATTTTATTCCATCAGCTATTAATACCTTCTGGATGAAATTGTGCTGTAAATAGTCTATACATAAGCTAAAAAATGGTAGAAATAGTCATAATAATATTTGTGAGAAATGGGGGTTAAACCTTAAACAGTATGTGGATCGTACGGAACATTTCAAAACAGGTCCATCTGTATGTTTTTTTTCCCCGGTGTTTTATTTCGCCCGCTTTTTGACAGTTCTGCCAGCTCATTTTCTATACTGTCAAGAAAAGGGCTTTTTCCGAATTGATATTCCCTTCCGAAAATATAACGTTTTTCCGCGCGGGAAAGATATAGAAATTTTTCTGCGCGGGTCATTCCCACGTACAGGAGCCGTTTCTCTTCTGCGAAATCAGACTCAGACCCCAGCCCGGTGTCGGATCCCCGGTTTCCGAAAAGTGTGTAAGGGATAAGATTATTTTCACACCCTGTTATAAACACGCATTTAAATTCAAGCCCTTTCGCGGCGTGGAGTGTCATAAGACTTACTTTTTCTACTTCCTTTTCACATGTGTCGGTATCGATCCCAAGGTCGAAAAATTCGATAAAGTCGTCGAGGGAGTCCCCAAATCCTTCAGCTAAATCAATCAGCTGTTTGAACGCAGCCTTGCTGTTATTTTTCCAGTCACAAAAAAAACGGGTAATAATTCTGCTGATCATCCTGCTGACGGCCCCTTGGACAATCCCTGTGTTGCCCCCAGGGATGGTCCCTTGTACAATCCCTGTGTTGCCCCCGGGGATAGTCCCGACATCAGGGTTGTCAAGCCCGGAATGGTGTTCGCCGGGAACGACAATGCCTTTTTGGGTCAATTTTCCCCGTAAAAAACTGTTTTCCGGGTTTAATGATAATTTTAAAAGTTCCACAGCGGATCTAACCGGTTCTTGTTTTAATATAGAGTCATTAGCCGCTTTCTGATAGGGAATTGTATGATCATTAAAAGCCTTTTCCAGAACTTTCATCTGTTCCTTTACCCTGCACAGCACGGCAAAATCAGAAAGACTGCTGATTTCAGCCTCTTCACTACCCAGGGAAATATCGCTGTCGAGTGAAAAAAACCTCAAACCTCCCATCATTTTTTCTATGGTTCTCGCAACAAACTCGGCCTCACTTTTAGGTGTCGGGGATTCAACTATCTTAATTTTAATGCCTTCCTGCAGCCCCTCCAGTGCCGGCCTATTTACACCCGTGGGCCTGCTTTTAATAACTTGGTGAGAAGCCTGCAGGATAAAATTGGAACAGCGGTAGCTCTTTTTAAGCCCGAATACCGGGGCACCGGGAAAATCGTTAATAAATTTTGTTATAAATTTTACATCAGCTCCGCGGAAACCGTATATTGCCTGGTCCGGGTCCCCGATCACAAAAAGGTTCGGGTCCCGGCCGGGCATCAGCGTCCTTATCAGGCTGTACTGGGCGTAATTTACGTCCTGGTATTCATCTACCATTATCCACCTGAACATTTCCCGGTACCTGGCAAGTGTTTCCGGGTACAGGTTTAGAACCTGTACAGAGCGGTAGATAAGATCGTCCAGATCAAAGGCGTTTATCTTTTTTAAAATATTTTCATACTGATTGAAAGTTTTTCCATGCTCGAGCCCGCCGATCTTATCAGGGGGTAAAAGGGCATGTTTTATACCGGAAATTGACTCGGAAACATCCCCTGTAATGGATTTTTCGCACCCTGTATACTTATTGAGTATCAGCTTTCTGTCTTCCTCATCAATAATTGTAAAGTTTTTTGACCTGCCTGCTTTTTCACAGTTGTCGGTCAGTATTGAAAGGCCGAGAGCGTGAAATGTGCATAACCGCGGTGTGCCGGTCAAAGACCCTGTGGATAATCCTTCGGATGATCCTGTAGATAATCCTTCGGATGATCTTGTGGATGATCCCTCAGATAATATCTTTGTCGTTCCCGAATGATCTCCCGGAAAAGGGCTTTGTGGATAGTGCGGGTGACCACATTGAAGAAATAACACCCCCAAACGTTCCTTCATCTCCTTTGCTGCTTTGTTTGTAAAAGTAACTGCAAGAATATTTTCAGGGGATACACCTTTTCTTGTTATCAGTTCTGCTATCCTTGTCGTGAGAATTTTTGTCTTTCCTGTCCCCGGGCCGGCCAGGACCACGGCGGGGCCTGAGCCGTGGGACACGGACTTTATCTGCTCCGGATTAAGACCGTTCAAAAGTGAAAAAACCGGAGGGGCATGCTGCCGGTCAGGGTCTGTTTTTTCAGGAGCACGATATTTTGACACTGAAGGTCCCTTCAGCTTCCTGTACTCTTTTAGATCGAAATCCGGCGTTCCGGGTGCATTAGCAGTTCTTTTGATATCCACACCGCCTCCTGCAAACAGCAGGTCCTGCCGCCCGAAAGCTCTCTTTTCATCTTCCTGAAATACCTGGATCTTCCCATATTCACCGTCAAAGCCTTCTTTGATATATACATCACCTTTTCTCATTCTCGTTACAGCCTCGGCAAGCAATTCGTTTGAAGCTGACCTGATTTCAGCTTCAGAGAGGCTCATCAGCACATCAAACTCGGAAACGGTTTTTTGGATTATTGCATTGTAGGCTGCACTGACCCTTTTTGTGCCGGGCCCGACACCTGTTATCTCCGAAAGTAGCTCTTTAAGGGGTATAATTGAGTAAAAGGGATGTTTGTGTTCTTTATCCCCCGGTTTTTCCCTGTCTGCCAGCTGTGCCACACGGTTCATCACACCGATGGTCACTTTTTTCCCGCACACAGGGCATATCCCGTTGTGTTTCAGGGTTTCGAGGGGATTCCAGTTGACACCGCACTTTCTGTGGCCGTCGTTGTGGTATTTTCCTTCCTGGGGGAAGAATTCTATAGTACCGAGAAATTTCCCACGATCACCGGTTTTCATGGCATCGATAAGGTCGTCGTAACAGAGCCCGGTATCGAACAGGTTTGCCTCCCTCCCCAGTTTTTCAGGCGAGTGAGCGTCCGAATTGGAAATAAGGGTGTAAGGGTCCAGGAAACTGCATGACCAGTTCATCTGAGGGTCGCTTGATAGTCCGGTCTCGACGGTGCTAATATGGCCCGCCAGGTCCCCGTAACATTCTTCGATCGAGTCGAAACCCGATTTAGAGCCGAGGACGGAGAACCAGGGGGTCCAGATATGCGACGGCACAAAAAATGTTTTATCAGAAACGCCAAGTGTTATTTCCAGAAGATCTTTTGAGTCAAGCCCAAGTATCGGTCTGCCGTCGGAAGTAATGTTACCGATCTTTGACAGCCTTTGCTGGATCTTCTGTACAATTTCAAAATCCGGGGCGAAGACAAGGTTGTGGACCTTGCGCACCTTTTCACCTTTTTTATAAATATTGCTTATTTCCGAAGTGAGTATAAACCTCACGGGGCTGAGTTCCCCAAGTCCCGGGCCGGGGGGGGCGCGTCTGTATTCCTTTTTCAACCTGTAAAGGCCCTGCTCGGCCGGCTCCAGCTTTTCTTTCAGCTCCTCGAGCCAGCCGGGATGGGTAAAATCGCCGGTCCCGACTACTTTGATTCCCTTGACCCCTGCCCAGAAATCGATGTTTTCGGGAGCGAGCTTTTTACTTGTCGCGATCGAATAGTGGGAATGGATATGAAAATCACCGGTAATTTTCATGGTTCTTTTTTTGAAAAAATGATCAGAAAAAAAATGTTCTTATTGAATTGATTTCATAATATCATCAAAAAGGTGGCTTGTCCACATTAGGGTAACTGTAAACCATTGTTTTTGTCCTTTTATTTTTTGTATGAGAGGTGTTCGGACATGAGACCTATAATAGTACTCCAGGCTTCCTCACCGGCCGTATCAGGGTCGATCATAAGATGATGGTATTTATCCCCTGAACTGTTACGGCCAGTGCTTATGCTTACAATACGCCATTTATC
>DRHN01000361.1 GCA_011049595.1 Spirochaetota bacterium
ACAACTTTTGGAGTGGTCATCACCGTGCTTGTAATTACACTGATCCTGATATCAACGTTACTGAAAAATGATATCTACGATCTTACAAGAGGCTCAATTTGGCAATAAAAGTTATCAGGGTAACAAAGGTTTATGAAAGTTCCGGAAACAGTACATTTAAGTTGCACGCTGTAAAAAATGTCAGCATGGACATAAACGAGGGCAGCTATACCCTGCTGTTGGGACCGACGGGAAGCGGAAAAACAACGCTTCTTTCACTTATCGCCGGTATAGTAGAGCCCACAAAAGGGGAAATCGTTTTTAACAATATTTACATCACATCTTCGAACGACAGTAAAATTTCACAATTCCGGGAAAGATACATAGGCTATGTGCCGCAAACCAATCTATTTATCAAAGAGCTGAATGTCATCGAAAATATACTTTCCCCTAACTCATTTCTTAAAAGACAGATGCGGCATTTAAAAACCTATGCCATGGAGATGCTTGAAAAGTTAAACATGGACAGGAAAGCCGGTATGAAACCGTTTGAGCTTTCAGGCGGAGAAATGAAAAAAGCAATGATAGTCCGTGCTCTTGTAAAAAAACCACTTTTTATCCTCGCGGATGAGCCTTTCTCAGAGCTTGACTCCGGTTCGACCAAGAGTGTAATGGCCCTGCTGAAGGAGCAACGCGAAAACGGTTCTGCCATTATCGTCGCAAGTCATGATCAGCTAAGTTTTGAAAAGGAGATCGATCTTTACACTTTGGCTGAAGGGCAGGTCGTAACATACGAAAAGAGAGGTGTTAAATGAGGAGCATATGCCTTCTATAAAAGATAATTTTGAGTTGGTAATGGAGAATATTGAGAGATCGATCGCCGTGTCAGGCGGAAAGGACAAGGTGTCCCTGGTCGCCGTTACAAAAACAGTTTCCTACGATAGAATAACAGAAGCTGTAAAAGCGGGTGTGAAAATAATCGGAGAAAACAGGGTTGCGGAAGCAGGCGAGAAATTTAAACTTGTAAACGAAAATGTTACATGGCACATGATCGGGCACCTCCAGAGAAATAAGATCAAACATGCGCTTCAGATCTTTGACATGATACAGAGTATTGATAAAATAGAAACTGCGCTGGAAATCGAAAAAAGGGCCGTAAAACCGATCGATATTCTAATAGAGATAAACTCCAGCGGCGAAGAAACGAAATCAGGTGTAAAACCGGATCAGCTGTTTACACTTGTGGACAAGCTCAAAACACTCAAAAAAGTAAAGATAAAAGGTGTAATGACGATCGGACCGTTCACCGCGGATGAGAAAAGGATAAGGGAAGCGTTTGCGGTAACAAGACAAAGATTTGAGGAACTTGCAGGAATGGAAAAGGACCCGGAGATAAAATATCTTTCAATGGGCATGAGCCTTGATTACCGGATCGCTATTGAAGAGGGTTCAAATATGGTACGGGTCGGCAGCGCTATTTTCGGCAGGCGCTCGAGCACCTGAGGTATTTACACAAGGCTTTAATCTCAAATACAAATAAAATGCACGAAAGAACAGAAACTCACACTTTCGAAATAATAGTGCATACCGGCAGCTCTAAAAGAGGCATCTCAATAAAAAACGGTATGATAGATCTTTACACCCCCAAGAGACCGGTTAATGGGGAAGCCAATCTGGATGCCATCAAGATCATTTCAAATTACTGGGGCGCCCCCAAAAGCGGTATCTCTATAATCAAAGGGGCGGCTTCAAAAAATAAAGTATTTGTCGTAAAGGGCCGTTTGAAAGCCGGCAACAGCAAATTAAGATTGTGATCATTTTAATTAGTTCCTGGTGACCATGCCGGTTAAAACCGGCTACTTCGGGGAACCCGACGTTATCGGGCTTGCCCGACTTAGTCGTGAAC
>DRHN01000362.1 GCA_011049595.1 Spirochaetota bacterium
ATGTTAAGACAAACATTTGTGTTCCGGATATATATTCCTGAGGTCAAATTTTTAAAGGCCGCACCGGAATTCTTATTCTCATAGGTTCTATTTCTGCCAGCGGAGTTCCAGTTTCTTCATGAATGATCCTGGCAATATTAGTATAACAGGTTTTCGATTGGCAGAGCCCCATCCCGGCCCTGGTCGCTCTTTTTATCCCGTCGACAGATGTTATACCGGCGCGGACCATTTCCCTCACTTCCTCCTCTGTCACTTCTTCACAACGGCAAACACATATCGCCTCATTCATCCCCATAAATAATCTCCTTAAAACCTAATGGCACGGATCGCTTCAAAATGATCTTTTGGCACTGAAATTGCTATAATAGATGTCTTTTGTAATTTTTTTGATGCTATTACTTTTTCGACTGTCGCCTCGCAAACCCGTTCACCCATACGGTTACACCCGTCGACAATTGCCCCCTTCTCAGGCAGTGGATACATTTCGTAGGGTAAATATATCAACGACTTTGTTTCGGTGTAGTGCTTGTGCACAATAAACATACACAACCCGGGGCATATGCTTATACATACAATGCATCCGTCACACTTTTCCGGGTCGATGTACGGAAGATTTGTTATGGGATCACCAACACTGATAGCGTTACTGGGACAGATATCCTCACATGGATTACAGGGAATGTCTTCATCACATTCAATCACCACGACCGGCCCATTATCAAACCTCTCCGACCCGGGGTAACCGGGCAATGACCGGATCCTCTCCATCGACAATATTCCGTCGCTGCTGTTATTCGGGAGTCTCTCTACCATTTCCGCCCCAATCATTTTTGAAAATTATCCATAATCATCTGTTTCGCCTTTGCCCTCTCAACTCCAAAACTGCCGATCCTCAAACTTGCGAGTCTCTGCCTTATTTCCGCTTTGATAGTGTAAACCTCTTCTTTTTTCAAACACCCCAGTTTTTCTGCGACAGCAACTCCGGCCAGCCTGCCTTCATCCATGGCCGTGTTCGCCTCCTCGATCCCGGTGATGTCTCCTGCAACGTAAATACCCTTCTTAGAAGTTTCCATATCTTCATCGTGCAAAGCGACAAAACCCCCTATCGGCCCTATGTATGTCATCCGGATCCCTGTAGCTCTGATTAATTCGTCAAAGGGCCGCAATCCCACAGCAAGACATATCAAATCGCAGGATATCTCCATCTCGGACCCGTCGATTATATTTCCATTTTTATCTATTTTGGCAATTTTTGCACTTTCAACATAAGAACCACCGCACGCCTCGATGATAGTATGAGAGGTAAGGATAGGTACCTTGATCCTCCTAATTTTTCCTGCATGAACCTGGTAACCACCAACCTCCGGGAGAGCCTCTACAACCCCGACCACCTCGGCCCCTGCCTGCACAAGTTGGTACGCAACTATAAGGCCTACGTTCCCGGATCCGATCACAAGCACTCTCCTGCCCGGCAGTACCCTGTGAACATGCATCATCTTCTGTGCAGCGCCGGCACCTATGACACCGGGCTTTGTCCAGCCCTTGAAAAAGATCCCCTTTTCAAGAGCGCCTGTGGCAATCAGGATATTTTTCGCAAGAACAGATCCCTGCTCATCATTTTCTATCGTGAATGCAACCCTGTTGTCGGCAAAGACGCCCCAGACCTCGGTGTTCAATAATATCTCGATCCCCTGTTTTTTTGCCTTGTCGAGAAAATCGCGTCCGATTTGAAACCCCCTGACCCCTGCCATGTGGTGCCGGGAACCAAAAAATTTATGCGTCTGCAGGAAAAGCTGTCCGCCGGGACGATCGTTTTCATCTATGACAAGCACTTTCACACCGTATCGCGATGCTTCAATCGCAGCACAAAGCCCTGTAGGCCCTGCCCCTATAATTACGAGTTCGTCATTCATTGGAAAAACCCCATGTACCCAGACCTTTTAGAGACTCGACTACCATGCCGTCACACACCGTGGTTACGCATGTCCGCACATTCGGCTGTCCGTCCACTTTCATAATACAATCCGTACAGCGGCCGATGTTGCAAAAGACACCTCGAGGCTCACCATTTTTAGCTGTTATCCTGTGAACCTTGATCCCAGCGGCACACATTGCGGCAGCAACAGACTCCCCCTCAAGCGCCTCTATTTTTTTTCCGTCAACATGGATCGTAACGTTTTTCCTGTCGGGCAAATCTTCCAGGATTGGATGGTGTTCTATCCGCATATTTTAATTTCTCTGCATGTATTTAATCGTGTTTTAACTTTTATGTTTCTCGGTTATATAGTTGTGCAGCACCGTGTAGTTGTATTTTTCCGGCCATTCAAAAACCTCATCACTGAAACGCTCCGGATCCATAAAATCAATGGGAACCGATGTCTTACCACCATCGAGGATATACTCGGAAAGCAGCTTGCCGCATATGGGACACCAGCACATACCGTTTGTAAAACCAGCGTTGATATAAAGGTTTTCATATCGTGTCGGGCCGACCAGCGGAAGAGTGTCAGGTGTAAAACCGAGAGCCCCTCCCCATCCTCTCAATAGCGACACGTTCTCTACTTTTGTCCAGTATCTGGCAAATATGGTCCTGAACCTTAAAAAATCATCGTAATATACATCTTCATTAAAATGATCATCCATAGTTTCAGGCAACTGAACAGGGGGTCCTCCGATTATTATATTCCCGTCAACCTGCGACCCGCCATAAAAGAGATAGGCCTCATTGTTATCCTCACGATACCCTGCATCGCCCTCACGGTCATAAATAATCGTCTCGGCCGGCGGCAGCGGAATTATAGGAAGCTGTTCAGTGGCAAACGCTAAAATTTTACAGGGCACTATCGGGTAGTCGGGAAAGATGTATTTTGTCCATGCGTTTGTCGCATTTACAATACAGTGTTTCGCATATAGATCTCCCCTGTCCATAATGACACCGACCGCTTTATTATTCTCATATTTGATTGCTTTGACGGATGTGTAAGTAAACAACGAAACCCCGAGTTTTATCCCGGCAAGGGCGAATCCATAGGTTATCTTGAAAGGGTTTGCATTACCATCATCTTTCCTGTACTTGGCGCCTCTCAAGTCATCACCGAAAATAGGGCAGATATCCATCACTTCAGAAGCTTCTATATATTCGACATCTTTATCTCCAACCTCGTGCTGCCATTGAATAATCTCTTTTATAATATTCTCATCATGGTCTGAATAAGCTAAATCAAGACCGCCTGTTTTTCTATACTCAATATCCCACCCGAGTTCGTCGTTCAATGTATCAAGCATTTTTTTACCATGAAAAGCAATACTGTTCTTTTTGGATATTATATCCCTGGTCAGCTCATCTCTTCCTTCAACCTGAATTACCTGGCCCCCATTCCTTCCGGACGCTCCTGAACAGACAGACCGCTTCTCGATCAAAGCAACATCCATTCCGCCTTTAGCAAGGTAATATGCAGTAGCACACCCCGTCATCCCACCTCCAATAACGATAGCATCGAAATGCTTTTTCTTTATTGAAATATTGCTCATCGGATAAAAACCTCCCGCTAACACTACTAAAAAAAGTGAATATTAATGTGAACAAAAAATAAGTCGTCTAGTAAACGTTTACGACATTATATCGATTTAACGGCTTCTGTCAATCAATAAATTAATTATTTTCAAAAAATTTATTTGAAATTGAAAAATTATTAAAAAATTGTTGCAATTGTGAGCTAATACCTGTAAAATTTAATCAAATTAGTGTAAACGTTTTCACATATCGATAAATGAATACCGACAACCATCAAAAAAAAGTAACTATTAAACAGATTGCAGAACAAGCAGAAGTGTCTATCGCAACCGTCTCAAGGGCATTAAAAACAGACTCAAAAGCCAATTCCATAACAAGAGAAAAGATTTTAAAAATTGCGCAAAAATTAAACTACCATCCGAACGCCCTCGCAAAGGGACTCAGACAAAAAAAGACCAGGACCATCGGTATAATATTTAATGATCTCAACAACCCTTTTTTTACTGAAACTTTAAATGAGATCAGCAATCAATTAAACGAGCACAACTACTCAATGATCATATGCCCCTCAAACTATGACTTCGAGATCGAGAAAATGAACATACTCTCACTGATCTCGCGAAGGGTTGACGGGATCATAATGTCGCCTATCGATGAACTAAGCGATAATCTCCACATACTGTCAGAGAACAACATTGAGACTGTCTTGATCGATTGCTATCCTCATCTTGAAGATAAAAACTATGTTTATACCGACCACAAGAGAGGATTTAAAATATCTTTTGAATATCTGCTCAACAATGGACATAGAGATATACTATTTATGATAAGCCGTCAGGATAAAAGTCTGGCAGAGCACCTTTTCAAGGTATACATCGATACACTTGAAAAGCACAAAATCAAGTATAGGAAAGAGTTGATTATTTATACAGAAAAATTAACAATTGAAAGCGGATATAAGTCTTTTAGGCGCCTTCTCACCGAAGATGTTGCAGGAAAATTCCTCAACTTCACAAGCATAGTCACAATGAATGATCTGCTTGCGCTTGGTATCTATAAAGTTGCAAACGAGCTCGGGATCGACATCCCCGGGACTTACAGCATTATCGGATATGACAATATAGAAACAACGGGTGTGGTTTCGCCGCCGCTTACAACCGTACACCAGTCAAGAAAAAGGATCGGGCAGGAGAGTGTGAGAATACTGCTACAGAATATCGAGAATGAAAATAAAAGCAGGGTTAAGGTTTGTTTTGACCCCTATATCGTTGTAAGGGGTTCAGTGCGGCGTATTACGTAATAGTTACAAGAACTTTCCTCGGACAGGACAATGTATGAACAGATGACTAACAGAGCTGACTTCCGGTTCTACGAGGAGCTGAATGATTTTTTGCCGGAGGGTAAAAGAAAAACAACTTTTTCTTTAATTTTCAAAGGGAACCCTGCTGTAAAAGATGTCATAGAATCGATAGGTGTCCCCCACACGGAAGTAGACCTCATCCTGGCGAACAGCAAATCAGTCGATTTCTTTTATCAGCTTAAAAACGGCGACATCGTTTCCGTCTACCCTGTATTTGAAAGCCTTGACATCTCCAGCGCTGCACATCTGCGGGCAAAACCTTTGCGCCGGACAAAATATATCCTTGATGTTCATCTGGGAAAACTGGCCAATTATCTCAGGATGCTCGGCTTTGACACACTGTACAGGAACAATTATCATGACAGCCGGATCGTGAGCATAGCCGTGGCCGAAAAACGTATTATTCTCACAAGGGATGTCGGCATGCTCAAGATCAAGGAAGTGACACACGGGTACTGGATAAGGTCACAAGATCCTAAAAAACAGCTTCAGGAAGTGATAAACCGTTTTGATCTTAAATCAAGCATCAAGCCATTCCACCGATGCATGACCTGCAACGGAATTATCGAAAAAGTGAATAAGGAATCCATCCGGGATGACCTCGAGGAAATGACAAAAAAACATTACAATGATTTCTGCCGCTGCGGATCCTGCGGTAAAATATACTGGCAGGGATCGCACTATGACAAAATGAAAAGATTCATAGAGGATTTGCAGGGCCCAAAGGACCTAATGTGGACAAGCCACATTCATGATCTTTAGAATTTCCTTGCCAAAAAAAAAGGGAAATTGTTATTAATATACTAAACAATCTTTAATTTCTCATATATCGCTTCCACATTTTCTCTGTACGATCCGCCCGGAATGAATTTTTTTTCAAAAAAAGCGCTTCCGATTGTAAAAGCCCACACCCCTGAGTCCACTGTTTTTTGAAGCCGGTCAAAACTGTTTATACTGCCTGCTGATACGATCGGAACAGAAACGGCTGCTCTTAATTTTTTAATCAACTCGGGCACTTTATCCCGGTATTTATACCTGTAGGCAAGAAGATCAAACCCGTCCACTCCTTTGCTTTCAATATCTCTCGCATTTGCTGTGATTTCAGATATAGTTCCATCCAGAACACTCGGATGATCATAGACTTTCCCGCAAAACGGAAGATATTTTATTTTTTTATCTATCAAGTCCCATATTGAATCGTAATACAAAGTCCCCATCAGATAATCAAAACCGATATTCACGGCGAGGCCCGCTGACTCTAAAACCTCCTGTTCAGTGTACCTGACAACTTCAAGAAATGTTTCCTTCCCGGCTTTTTTCATGATGTTATTGAGTGATCCCATCTTTTTATGCGGAAGTCCAATATCTTTAAAACCGAAATATTTTATCGGGAGGTCTTTTATTTTGTTAAAAACATCGACAGCGTCTTCCACAGTTTCATCGTTGTAAGTCAGCATTATAATCAGTTCCGATTTCATTTTGGTTCTCCTTGATCAATCAGCAGCACCAGGCTGCGCACCCCTGTTTTTACTGCCAAAAACATCCAGTCTATTCTCAACCATTTCTCTAAACACATCTCTCGCTACACTCATCATCCCAAATAGATCAGGCACACCCTTTTTCAACAAATCACCCATCCTGTTGACAGCGATGTTCGAGATCCGCGTGTAAACCGATGCTTTGTTTATACCTGTATCTATAAGTTTTCTTGTGACACTGTCGTCCACTCCGGACCCACCGTGCAGCGACAGAAAGCAGCCTGTTTTTTCTTTTATCTGTTCCAGCAGGCCCAGGTCCAGGACCGCCCCCTGCTCACCCATGCCGCTGATCGACCCCACGGCAGGAGCCAGAATATCGATACCTGTTTCTTCAACAAACTCCCGCGCCATTTCGGGATCGGTTTTATTTTCGTTCACTTTCCAATCGTCCACACCGACCCTTGTGACCCTGCCAATCTCAGACTCAACAGTCAGATCGATGCTGTGAGCGATTTCAACTACTTTTTTCGTTCTATCTATCTTTTCTTTATAACTAATCCCCCGGGGGCCGTCATACATAATCGATGTAAACCCGCATTTGACAGCGTTAACTACCGATGCCATTTCTTCCGCGTGGTCAAGGTGCAGTACGACCGGGATATTTACTTTATTTGCATAGTCTTTGACTAAATTGGAAAATAGCTCTATACTGCTGTACTTCATGTGAGGTTCATAGACCCCGCATATCACCGGAGAATCGGCATTTACAGCAGCTTCAATCACACCTTCAAGGGTTTCCATGTTAAAAACGTTAAATGAACCGATGCAATATTTATTTTTTTTTGCGTCTTCCAGCAGCGGTTTAAGCCTGACAAGCGGCATTTATAAAACCTCTCATTTGATAATACTACAAATAATAATACAAAGATCCTGTGAAGATTTGGAGATTTGATCATAACATTTCCAGGCTCAAGCCAAGCTGTCCTGTCAGGTGATCAAGTTCAGATGTGATGTCCCCATACGGCCCGCCAGCCGGCTGACTATTATCGTCGCCAATACACCGGCCACATCCGCTTCGAGTCCTATGGTGCAGCCACATTTCGATCTTCAAATACTTGGGAAACCCCATAAACGGGTCATAAGCCCACATTATCAGCGGAACTCTTTTCATTTCCTGTATAAAAGCTACCACCGGAGGGTCGTTCGTCCATATTATAGGGCAGAATATAACCGCATCCACACCCTCGGTATTGAACTTTCACGCTTCCATGACAGCTTCTTCTCTGGTGTGAAGAAGCCCCGATGATACAATGTCAAAATACATTTTCCAATTCTTTTATAACTGAAGCGGCATCATCTTCCACTTTCCTGAGGAACCCCGCATAGCGGCCCTCTTTTGCGTCACTGACCCCTGCCCCCACCAGGAATCCCCCACCAGAAAGAACAATCCCACTTTCGGTTTTTCATTCATACAGCAGAACCCTTTTTGATTTGTGCAAAACCGAACATTGACAATTCTATTATCCCCCATTTTTTTGCTAAACTCTCAATATCTTTTTCGTTAAATGATAAATTAGAAATTTTCATTCCGTCATTTTCATACTTTCACGTCCTTTTGTCAATATTTAATTAATGGTTTATTAAAATAGAATGTATTTTTGTCCGTAGACACCAGGCCATTCGTCGCAATAAGTGTCTGATATTTCATCCCAGCGTGAAAAAAAATATTGACAGTAGTATACAAAAATGGTATAAAACATGTTTTAAATATAATGTAAAAAATAGACGTATATTATATAATTCCAGGAAATAATTATTCTGTTTTGAAAAATCAGGATAAATGCAGAGGAGGAAATCAAATATGGCGCTCACGGAGAAGGACATGCTTGATGTGTATGAAACAATGATCCTTATACGGGAATCTGAATCTCAGATGACTTCTCTATATCAAAATGGAAAATTACCCGGACATATACTACCCTGTCTTGGTCAGGAAGCAATACCTTCCGCGTTCAGTAAAGTGCTGAAGGGCTCCGACTTCGTTGTCACAGGCCACAGGGGCGGAGGGCATTATATTGCAAGAGGGGGAGATTTTAAAGGCATGTGGGCCGAATTATATATGAAACGAAACGGAGTCATGAAAGGCAAAGGCGGGCAGATGCATCTTGTTGATATGCAAAAAAATACTATAGCCGGCAATGCTATCGTGGGGGCAACATGGGTCCTTGGGACCGGTGCGGGTTTTGCTGCAAAATTGGGGAAGAAAGGAGCGATTGTTGCCTGTTTTGGAGGTGAAGGTGCAACAAACAGGGGCACTTTTCACGAAGCAATAAATCTTGCGGCAGTGAAGAAACTTCCGGTTATCTTTGTGTGTGAAAACAACCGTAAACAACTGTGGAATGATATTTCGGAAACGACGGCGGTGAAAAATATTGCGGATCGGGCTGCCAGTTACGACATACCGGGAATTACAGTGGACGGAAATGATCCGGTTGCTGTATATGAAAAAGCTGCCAAATTAGCTGAAAGAGCCCGCGATGGGGATGGCCCAAGTATACTGGAATGTAAAACTTTCAAATGGACCGACAGCGGGAGCAATTTAAGGCTGGAAAAAGAGGAAGTAGAATACTGGAAGACACGAAAAGATCCGGTTGCTTTATTCAAGAAAAAACTGGAGGGAATGAAGATCCTGGATGCTCAAGCAGATGAAAAAATCAGGAAAGCGATCAATGAAAAAATAGAAAAAGCGATCGAGTTTGGACAGCAGGGTAAGGACCCGCTTCCGGAAGAGGCTCTGGAAGATGTGTACAGCATTCCTGTAAGCAATAAAACGGGAGGTGCTCACTGATGAAAAACATGAAGTATGTTGAAGCAATACGGGAGGCATTAAGAGAGGAAATGCTTCGCGATAAAAGGGTGTTTTTAATAGGAGAGGCTCTTGGAGGTAAGCAGGAAGGAGTATTCAAGGTAACCGCAGGGCTGCAGCAGGAGTTTGGTGAGGAAAGGGTAATCGACACTCCTATATCGGAAGCTGCCATTGCCGGCGCCGCTGTCGGGGCGGCTGTTTTCGGCATGCGCCCTGTTGCAGAAATAATGTTCGGGAATTTACTTGCTCTTTGCGGGGATGAAATTCACAACCAGGCAGGGAAATTTCATTATTTAAGCGGCGGACAGGTAAACGTACCCGCGGTCTTTCGTGTCACGACCTGGATGAGGCTGGTGTCAGGACCTCACCACTGCGGGACCCTCGATGCCTGGATGCTTAACACACCCGGTATCAAGATAGCGGCTCCCGCAACACCCGCTGATGCAAAAGGGTTGATGAAGGCAAGCATACGCGATGATGACCCTGTTGTGTTCATCGAACATTCAGCACTGTACGGTATTAAGGGTTCGGTGCCTGAAGAAGAATACATAACTCCTCTGGGCAAAGCTGACATAAAAAGAAAGGGCAACGATGTTACCGTTTTTGCGTATGGGATTGTAGTGCACGACGCTCTCGAAGCTGCACAAGATCTCTCAAAGGAAGGAATAGATGTAGAAGTTGTAGATATAAGGAGCTTAAAACCTTTAGATGAAGACCTCATTCTGGAGTCTGTTAAAAAAACGGGGAGAGTTGTAGTTGCCAATGAGGGGCCGAAAACAGGCGGTGTCGGGGCAGAGATCTCGGCAATTATTGCAGAGAACGCAATCAACTTTCTGGATGGCCCGATCGTGAGGGTAGCCGGCCCTGATACACCCCAACCAGCCAATGAGATACTTCTGAATGCCATAAGTATTGGAAAACATGAGATTATTTCAGGAGTAAAAAAAGCCACGGCTTGATATTATTTACAATTTTAAATATCGGATAAACAAAATAAGGGGGAAGTTCATGAAAGAAAAGCGAGTAGCAGTTGTCACCGGGTCCGGAAAAGGGATTGGCCGCGGTGTTGCGGAGGTCCTGGCAGATCAAGGGTACACGGTACTTCTGGTTGCCCGAAACAGTGAAAGACTGGAAAAGACAAGCAAAGAAATAAATTCTTCCGGAGGAAACTCAGAGCCGTGGCCGTGTGATATCACGGACCGGCCGGCGGTAGCAAAACTGATTGAATCTGTAAAAAAGCATCATGGCCAAATTGATGTTCTTGTGAACATGGCTGGTTTAATGCCCTTTCCATCACCGCTCCATGAGATGTCCGATGATCTCTGGGATGATCTCATCAACACAAACCTGACCGGGACATACAATGTAACAAAAGCAGTGTTGCCTGTTATGCTTGAAAGAAAATACGGGCGCATCATAAATATCTCTTCAGTTTCCGCGCTCAAAACGGTTGCCAATTTTGTCGCCTATGCAGCGGCAAAAGGGGCATTGCATGCTTTTACTACCTCTCTCGCGCAGGAAGTGACCTCTAAGGGTATTACGGTCAACTGTGTCGCGCCCGGTTTTACAGAAACTGAAGAAATGCACCGTATCTGGGGCACGCTGGCAGAGCAATCGGGCATTACGGAAGATGAGATGCTTTCGGGCTTCTGGGCCCAGATTCCCATTGGAAGATGGATCCAGCCAGGGGAGATCGCAAAGACAGTTGCTTATCTTGCAAGCGAGGATACGGCTGTAGTTTCGGGTCAGATTTTGGTGGTTGACGGAGGATACGATTCCCATGCCTGAGGGGTCAGCTTATAGTAATTTTTCTACTGGAGAGAATAAATGAGCAAGCATGTTCTTATCGGAGTTGATATCGGAACTACGACAATAAAAGCGGTATTTCTCGATGCCAATAAGGGTAAAATAATCGGCACCGAGCTGGAAGAAATATCACAGATCCGGGAAAAACCTGATCGGGCAGAATACGAAGCAATGGTCTGGTGGAACGCGGTAAAAGATATCATTTCGGGCGGGATGAAGAATCTAAATATTGAAGCAGAATCGATTGCGGGGCTTTGTTTTGGAGGTTTTACCGTCATGGGTTTTATGGTTGATAAAGACGGTAACCCGCTCAACAACCCGACTCATTATACCGATATGAGGCACATGAAAGAGGTCGAGGAGCTTGAAAAACAGATAGGGCAAAAGGCGATAGAGATCAACAATAATGTAATGGGTCCCTATAATACGTTTGCGAAGCAGTACTGGTACAAAAAACACGAGCCCGAGCTGTACAGAAAAGCCAAATATTTTATGACCGAGGCCGGCTGGATAACATTTAAGCTCACGGGAGAGTGGAGCTGCAACCGTTCGGAGGCAGGTTTCTGTGCCCAGTATGACTATAAAACGAGGCAGTGGTCAGAGGAAATACTGGATGCCGTGGATATCCCTGTCGACAAGTACCCGCCTTTGTTTGACGCGTGGGAGAAGGTCGGTGAAGTTACGCAGGCTGCCGCATCCCAAACAGGTCTCGCGAAGGGGACACCTGTTTTTGCGGGCACGGATGATGCCGGGCCGGTTGCCATCACCTGCGGTGCCATCAAGGAAGGGCAGTGCTACCTTTCGTTAGGTTCGGGCTGCAATGTTGCTTCAAATATTTCAAAACCGATGTATCACCCGACATGCCTTTTTTATCCGCATTGCATCCCCGGCCTATATATGTTCATCAGTGTGCTCATATCTGTGGGAACTAACTATAAGTGGGTGCGTGATACTATCGCAAATACGGAAGTTTCAATGGCTGCCCTTCTTAACGACGATCCTTACTCGCTGATGGAGATAGAGGCGGCAAAGAGTAAACCGGGCTCAGGCGGTGTCCTGTTTCTTCCCCACCTTGAGGGCGTTTTTACGCCACTCGATGATCCGAATGCCCGTGCTGTATTTTTGGGGATATCGTCTTCGACGACAAGAGGAGACATTATTAGGTCGGTCATGGAAGGAACGGCCATGTCGCTGCTCCACAATATCATCACGATCGAAGAGCTCGGCGGGGACCTGAACGAGCTCATTATCACAGGAGGCCCGACAAAGAGCAGTGCCTGGATGCAGATCATAGCCGATGTAACAGGCCGGTCTATATCATTGCCGGAAGAAACCGAGGGAGCTCCTTTTGGTAACGCCATTGTCGCCGGAGTCGGTGCGGGCGTGTTTTCTGATTTTGAAACTGCGGTTGACAAGATGGTCCGCGTAAAAAAGGATGTATACATTCCTGATCCGGAGAACGTTGCGGTTTATAAAGACTTTTTCAATGTTTATTTAAAACTCTATCCTTCTCTGAAAGATACATTCTCTGATCTTGCCGCCATCAGAGAGAAAGCGTGAGCCTGTTAAAAGCAGCTAAAAAACTGCGGTTTTGAGAATTTAATTTTATAAAGGGAGGTGATAATTAATATATTTTTGCGGTTTATTTAAAAAAAAATTGAAGGAGTTTATTATGAAAGTAAGAAGAAAAGTCAGTTTGATCAGTATTATTGTGCTTCTAACAACTATTTTTATGGCTGCAGGTCTTGTTTATGCTACCAAGGATGACGATGGCGCGGGAAAGGCCAAACAGAAAACGATCGGAATTTCGGAATATGACAGCACCTACCAGTTTTTTGTCGTCCTAACCGGCGGTTCAAAGGACAAAGCTGCCGAAAACAATATTGCCACCAATGTCCAGGATGCGCAGATCGATGCCGCGAAACAGGTTGGGATATTGGAAAATTTCATTACACAGGGTGTCGATGGAATTATTGTGAGCACCGTTGACGGTGAGGCGCTCAGTGAAGTAGCAAAGAAAGCGCATGAAGCAGGTATACCGATCGTGTCTCTTTTCGTTCCGATCGATGAAGATTACGTCCTCAGCAATGTTGTGGTGGATGAGTACAAGTACGGCCATACAATAGGGAAAATGGCCGGGGAATGGGCGCAAAAAAATTTCCCGGGCGAGGAAATTGAAGCTGCGATTTTAAGTATGCACGACTATAAACCCGGAATAGAGAGAAGGAGAGGTGAAAGGGAAGGATTTCTCGAGTATTTTCCAACAGGAAAAGTTATCGCCGATGAACATTCCAATACCACGGTAATGGCCATGGAAAAAACAGAGACCCTGCTTCAGGCTCACCCGGATGTGAGAATATTTATATGTGACAGTGATGATACCGGGGCGCTGGGCGCGGCTGAAGTACTGAACGCTGCCATACCAAAAGATGAGCACTACAAATACTCGGTTTGGGGTGCTGACGCTGTTCCCGAAGCTCTCAAGCAAATAAAAACAGGCGGTGTTTACAGAGGTACTGTTGATGTAGCGCCCTATAATATAGGTGCAATGGCTGTCTCTTATACACATCT
>DRHN01000363.1 GCA_011049595.1 Spirochaetota bacterium
TAGCAAGCGGGGACTTCGAAACTCTGCTGACCAACAAAGCCGAAGGGAATTACCAGCTTTACTCGGGGGGGCACACTTTAAAGAGCAATCACCTCCTGGTTTTCAATCAGAGACCCGGATCACCGGATAACGAAATGACCGAGATATTTCAGAATCCGCTGTTTAGAAGAGCGGCTTCGCTCCTTATCGATAAAAAATCTATCGTCACAGATATTTACAAGGGGTATGCGTACATAGATTCCTCACCTGAAAGGAACCCTTCACCTTTTTATAAAAAAAAGGAACCTCTTGAGTATGACCCCGTAAAGGCGGACGAGCTGCTCTCCAGGATACCCCTTATCGATATGGACGGGGACGGCTACCGTGACCTTTCTTCCGGCAAACCTTTTCATTTAACTATCCTCACAAACGAAGATAACCCCTTCAGGGTAAAAATGGGAGAGATGATCACGGAAAATTTCAACAAAGCGGGGCTGAATACTGAATTAGCCGCCGTGAATTACGACCTGATCGTAATGAAATTAATCGACACATTCGAATGGGACGCTGTCATCCTCGGGATCGATGCCGGCATCGAGCCGAACGAGTCATCCTGGATATGGGAATCTAAAGGGAAATTACATCTCTGGCACCCGTACCAGGAAACACCCCGTACCGCCTGGGAGAAAAGGGTTGACGAGCTGTTTGCTCTTGGTAGGACCACATGGGACATCGAAACGGCAGGGGCGTTTTATGATGAGTACCAGGATATAATTGCCCTTGAGCTGCCTGTAATTAATATTCTGATCCCCGCAGAGCTGTACGGCTTTAGAAAGGGATTCGGCAACGTGGTACCGTCAGCAGTATCCTACAACTCAATAAGTTTGATGCCCTACATATATAAACAGGGGGAAAGTAGATCAAAAAACATATTTTTAGATCTAAAGAGCAAAAAATGAATCTTAACCGGATCCGGATTGCCGGCTGCATGGTATGAAATGCACCTGAATATCTTGACAATAACCATTTATCTACTTAAATTGCCCTTTAATTTGATAATGTTTCTCAACCGGTTAAAAACAGTTTCGGGGAAACATCACCTAAACACCGATATTATTCCCTTTTGGCATTGATATACAAACAATCTGAAATGCGGCTTGAACAAATCAGGAATTAGCGGCGGAATATCTAATGGACGAAAGAACACTCATCAAAGATCTGAAATCAAATCCGGACAAAGAGGTTACAATCGCCGGGTGGGTTCACAGCATAAGGAAGCAGGGAAAAATCACTTTTGTCATCCTGAGAGACAGGACCGGCATGGCACAGATGGTTACCGAAGGATCGGAAATAAAAAAACATGACATCCGGAACGAAACTGTTCTGTACGCGACTGGAATGGTGAGCGCTGATTACAGGGCCATCGGGGGATTTGAGATAAAACTGTCGGGCATAGAAGTAATTTCGCGGCCGGTAAAAACTCTTCCGATCATCGTCAACGACAAAGCGGATTTTCAGAAGCTCGAACTTGAGACAATGCTCAACAACCGGGTCCTCTCGCTGAGAAACCCGGTACGGAATGTAATTTTCAAGCTCCAGGCTGAAATAATCGACAGCTTCAGGACCTTCCTGAGAGACCACGGATTTACCGAGGTTTGCACTCCAAAGATAATAGCTTCCGGCACAGAGGGCGGTACACAGCTTTTTACGGTAGATTATTTTGACAGGCTTGCGTATCTTGCCCAGTCACCACAGTTTTACAAGCAGATGCTGGTGGGGGCGGGATATGAAAGGGTCTTTGAAATCGGGCATGTTTACCGGGCCGAGGAGCACAACACATCCCGTCATTTAAATGAATATGTAAGCCTTGACTATGAAATGGGGTTTATTGAAAACGAACATGACATTATGGATGTTGAGGAATTATTCATCATTTTTCTGTTCAACAGAGTAAATGAAAACCTTTCCCCGATACTTGAACAGTACAATCAAACATTGCCGGTGCCAAAAAAGATCCCGAGGTTACCGGTCAAAGAAGCGTGCAGTATTCTTGAAAAAGAGTACGGCAAGAAAATGAGAAGTTATGACCTGGACCCCGAAGGCGAAAAACTGATATGTGAATGGGCAAAAAAACAGTACAGCACCGAACTCCTGTTTTTGACAGAATACCCCGCCTCGAAAAGACCTGTGTACACAATGCCGATGGAAGCCAATCCTGATTTTACGAGGAGCTTTGATCTTCTTTTCAGGGGGCTGGAAATAACAACCGGCGGCCAGAGGATCCATGACTATCAAATGCTCAACGACGCTTTTAAAAGCAGAAATCTGGACACGGCGGATTTCGACTATTATATTGACACCTTTGCCTACGGGATGCCGCCCCACGGGGGGCTCGGCACGGGCCTTGAGCGGCTTACAGCCCAGATCCTCGGTCTGTTAAATGTTAGAGAAGCCTCTATTTTCCCCAGGGACAGGGGCAGAATCCTTCCCTGATTCACGCCTGTCATTTTCAGTGGCGGGCACAGATCCCCTTTTACCGGGCACTTGCCGGATTTTAAAAAGGTCCGGTCTGCACAAAAATCAAAACCTCCAAACCTGATACAGCCGATTTGTGAGGACATCTATGGCAGACAGAGTCCCGTAGCAATAAAGACCTGTATCGATACCGATAAGCCTTTTTTTTATAAGAACATCACGTAAAGGCGTGTGACCGCAAACCACTGTTTTATCCCATGCAAATTCTTCTGAATAAATGTGGTCCCGCATCCAAAGAAGATCAAACAGGTTTTTTTTTCCTTCCCCGAGAGTTTTATCGGGATCCACACCGGCATGACAAAAAAAGAAATGCTCCGTCTCGGCAAACGGGAACAACTCCGCCAGAAACTTTATGTGGCTCCTAGGCAATAAGCTTTTTATTATCCCGATGTGTTTATCGTCATCCTTCATTCCCTGGAGCAATAAAATTTCATTCCTGTTCAATCCGTAGCTGATCAATGTTTGTGTGCCCCCGTTGTACAGCCATGTATTTACATCCTTTATTACCGCGTCAAAACCCATTGCCCCCAGCATCATATCCTCATGGTTTCCTTTTAAAAAGATGAGGTTGGGATGAAAAGACCTCAGCTGAATCAGCTCCTCGATCACCATTTTTGTTTCAGGCCCTCTATCTACATAGTCTCCTATGAATATTATCAGGTCCCGCACGTTTATCCGCATCCTGGAAAGCAATTCTTTTAAAGGCCGGCTGTAACCGTGCAGATCCCCTACCGCGATAATTCGACTGTAATTTTTCTCAGCTGCATTCATATAATTCCTTCAATAAAATATTTTGTATACAGGATTTTTAAATATAAATTAATTTAATAAAATGCTTGATTTTAACTATAATATTAGTAATATAAATAATCGAAAATATATTTATAAGGATAATCAACAAAACATATTTACGGCAAACCCCAGAATATTGATTTTGCATATAATGCAGTCTTGATCAATTTTAGGCGAGCTTAAACTGGCACTTTAACCGATCAACTGAAATACTGGAATTGCCCTGGAGAATTTGATGAACAGCGAAATAGTAATCGGATTTTTAAATGAACACCAGCCGGTGTGCCGGCACGCATCTGTTTCCAACAGTATCAAAACAGAAAAATCCTGTGAGTTTTGTCACCATATGAACCGGGATGTCTGCCTTCTGATCACTCATATTTATGGCGCAAGAAAAACGGTTGACATCGGCCTTGCTCTTTCTCCTCTCGCTGAAGCAGGACCATACTTTCCCTATGAAAAGGCGGGTTTTGAACTGTTCAGCCAGGAAGGAAAGACTGAATCGGAAAAAATTAAATATATATTCAAACACGCTTTCGAGATGGAATACCAATCCGTGATTATTGTTTCTCACAGTGTCCCGCATTTACCGTTAAATTATCTTGAAAACGCGCTATCTTCATTGAGGAACGGAAGCAACTTTGTGGTGGGACCCTTAAAAAACGGTATGTTTTACTTGATCGGGATGAAGCGGCAGATGCATGAGATAATCGACAGCGGAAATGTTTTTAATGATATCAATTTCGATAACAGCGCTTTGAGAGATTCTACAGTAAAAAACATAAAAAATCATTGCAACGGTTTTTCAATATTGCCGGAGTGGTATATATTAAAATCGATAAATGATCTAAAAAAGATGCATAACGATTACCGGCAGGGGATCGGATGGAAAGCGCAATGGACACACAACATCTCGAGCGAGCTGCTCGGGTAATTTCGGTCTTAATGCGGACAAGCCGCATTCTTTATTAAAGAGGAGTCTTTTATGTATGACCTCATTATCATAGGCGGTGGGCCGGCCGGCCTTACCGCGGCAATATACGCGGTCCGTGCGGGATTAAATATCGCAGTTTTTGAAAAGATCGGCGTAGGCGGCCAGCTCCTTTTAACAGAATCGGTGGAAAATTATCCCGGATTTTCTTTTATAAGCGGGCCTGACCTCATGGAAAAATTTGAGACGCACGCCCGGAAACTGGGTGTCATGATCACGTATGAGGAAGTAAAAGATACAAGATCGACAGGGAAGGGCCATACCGTCATTACGGATGGCGGAGAATATGAGACCATCAGCATAATTCTTGCCAGCGGATCCATGCCGAGAAAACTGGGTGTTGAAGGCGAAGATCAACTTATGGGCAGGGGGGTATCCTACTGTGCCGTTTGCGACGGTCCCTTTTTCAGGGAAAAAGAAGTTGTCGTGGTGGGGGGTGGAGATGCGGCAGTGAAGGAATCCATATACCTCACCAAACTCGTCAAAAAGGTGACCATTGTACACAGAAGGGACAAACTCCGGGCTGTTAAGATCCTTCAGGACCAGGCGTTCTCAAACCCGAAAATACATTTTATATGGGACCATGTGGCTGACCGAATCGAAGGGGATGATAAACTGGAAGGAATAACGATCAAAAATGTAAAAAACCCCGATAAGAAAAAAACAGTAAAGGCCGGCGGTGTATTTGTTTATATAGGTCATATCCCGAATACCGGCTTTATAAATGCAGATAAAACCGATGACGGGCTGATCATCACCACATCCCCAATGCTTGAAACCTCTATCAGAGGGGTCTTCGTGGCAGGTGACTGCAGAGATACCAATCTTCGGCAGATAACAACCTGCGTCGGAGACGGCGCGCTTGCCGCTTACAGCGCCAACGATTATGTTGAAAAATTTAAAAGCGGTCACCTTTAGCCCCTGACATGACGATCAACACTTGACTAAAATCCCATAATACATAACTTTCGGGTAAATAATATATATAGTGCATTTAAATGATAATCATTTTAAACTGAATCAATAACGCTTGCCTGTAATGGTGAATAGCGAAAGTGTATTGAGTTTTACCAGCCCGGCTTCCAGCCTTTCCATCATTACAGGGTCTTTACGATTTCGCTTCAGTACAACCATACGCTGTTCTCGAGTTTCTTCTACTTCCCCATCTAAA
>DRHN01000364.1 GCA_011049595.1 Spirochaetota bacterium
GGCCGAAGAGTTCGGGCCCGAAGTCGAAGAGAAGATAGTCCGCGCAGACGGCGGCATGGGGCAGTCGGAGCAGGCAAAAGCCGCTATGGACGATGTCCTGGCAGCTCACCCGAACGCAAAAAAGATCGCCCGGAACGGGAACATCTATCGCGAGAATAGGGATACCGGCTCCTTCGAATTTCGCGCCTACAACGCTGTTTACTTTAGCGTCTGCCTGGAACTCGATAAAAAAGTCCGGGCGCTTGGAAAGCATTATGTCGGCGTTTTTCAGGCCGAGGACCGCATCGTACTGGTTGTCCATGATGATCATGTCACTTTCGTAGAACCCTGCCAACTTCGCCTGCTTTATGATGTTGTTCTCGACATCGATGCAGAAAGGAAGAGTACCGAAGATGTTCGCGAAACCGAGTTTCAGACCCTGACCCGGTGCGCCGGGATAGGTTTGCTCGCTTTTCGCGATTTTTCGGTAATTCTCATAAGTGTCGTACAGTCCCTCTTCCGCCACAAACTCTTTTGACTCCTCTACCATGTCTTTCTCCGGCACGGCAGCGGGCTGGTCTTTCTGGCCGGCGAACACCGCGGCAGCACTCAGCATGAAGGCAATAACCAGAAGCAAAACAAATAGTTTTTTCATCTTGAAACCTCCTATAAAAAATTTAATTTTTAATACTTTTTACGGTTTATTTGGTGCTGTATTTCTTTTTTGTATAACAACTTCCTTGAAACGATCATTTGCGCAAACTGATAAAGCATCACCCGTGCGCCCTGACCTCACTCAGTCTGATTATTTTTCCTTCAACGCCTTTTCAATCACTTTTACGGCTTCATTCGCGTCTTTACCGAAAAGGTCCACGCCGTTGCGCTCGGCAAAATCCTTTGTGACCGGGGCCCCACCGACGATTGTCAGCACCTTCTCACGGAGCCCGGCTTTTTCCAGCGCTTCGATCTGGGCCGGGATCTCACCGAGTGTAGTCGTCAAAAGGCCCGAATACCCGACAACATCGGGGTTGTGCTCCTTTATCGCGCTGACAAATTTTTCGGGGCTGTTGTCAATCCCAAGATCTATCACTTCAAACCCGTTCCCCTTGAGAAGGGCCTTTACCATGTTCTTTCCGATATCGTGAAGGTCCCCTTTTACAGTCCCGAGGACAATTTTCCCCCTGGCCTTGAAATCCTTGTTTCCCTCGAGACGGGGCGCCAGGATATCCATGGCCTCCTGCATTGTCTGGGAGGCAAGGATAAGGTCGGGGAGGAACAGCTCTCCTGTGGAAAACCTGTCGCCCACCGATTTTATAGCGGGGGTCATTGAGCCGTTTATTATTTCGAGGGGATCGTGCTGTTCCATGGCTTTTTCAACAAGCCCCTTGATGATCCCGCGCTCCCCCCGGTATATCACATCAAAGATCTCGAGCAGAAATCCGGGGCTGATACCGCTCCTGTAATCAACGGCCTCCTGTTTTTCCTCCCCGGGTTCGGGCCCGGAAACGGCGGCTTCGGTACCTGTAAAGGCCCACTGCTCGCCTGCATAGCTTCCGTATTTGTGGATAGCGTTGATCATGGCCATGTGGTTCTCGTTGGGTATGTAGTTGACGAGCTGTGGCTTCCCCACCTCAAGAGGATCATAGAGCCTGCCGTGAATGCAGGCAAACCTGTCATGTTCCACTCCGACGGCAAGATCGACGACATATTGCCCTGGCTGATAGATATA
>DRHN01000365.1 GCA_011049595.1 Spirochaetota bacterium
ATCAGGTCGCTCAGAAAGAACCTTGAGCCCTTTTCGGGCGTGGATTTTATTTTTACGGTACCCGATAACCCTGTGCAGAAACTCCTGTCGCGTTCCGATTTTGACGCGGTTATAAAAATCTACGATCCATCCGCGGATTATCTAGCGGGTAAAGTGAATGAAGTCTACAATTATCTGAATGAGCAGGAAATTACCGAAGATGTCCTGAGCTCATACTACATGTCAAACAGTGAGAGCTCTTTTTTACTTAAACGGAAGGAAATGGCAATATATAATATTGACGCTCGCAGGCTGGGAGAGTTTGTTGCGGCGGCCGTTTCCGGATTGCGGGCAGGTGTGTGGAAGAAAGAGGAGTACGAGATCCCGGTCCTTTTACGGTTTAAAAGAGATTCCTTTTCTGAAGTGAAGGATATTCTGCAATTTTCAGTAAAAAACAACGAAGGGAAACGGATCGATCTTGGCGAGGTGCTCAGCTTGAAAGAAGCCCGGGCACCCAATATCATAATGAGGGAGGACCGGAAGACCTTCGCGAAAGTCGAATTCAACCTGAAAGAGGAAAGAGGAAAAAAACAGGCATTTTCAATCCCTTTCAGCAGTAAAAGTGAGCTGACCCGTTACATCGAATCTTTGGGTATCTCGTATGAGTACATTGACCAGTTTTCCATGCTCCGTGAAAATTACTTTGAGCTGCTGCTTGCACTTTTCCTGGCTCTATTTCTTGAGTACGTTATCCTTGCTTCAGGCTTTAAATCCTTTTCAAAACCGGTCCTGGTAATAGCCATGGTACCTCTGTCGGTCCCCGGGATCTTTTTAATACTTTACCTGATCGACGCGTCTTTAAATATCAACACTTTTATGAGCATAATTGTGCTGACAGGTCTTCTCGTGAATAACGCGATAATGCTGTTTCTGGAATATCAGGAAAGAGAAGTATCCGGTATCGGAGAACTGGTGGAGGCCTCGATAAATAGACTGAAGCCGATCCTGATCACGACATTCTCGACCATTCTGGCCCTCCTGCCGACGCTGTTTACAAATAATAAGATACAGACAACGCTTGCCGCGACACTCATTCTGGGGCTCTTGTATTCAACTTTTATTACGCTTTTTTATTTACCGCTGTTTTACACGGTTTTTTACCTGAAAAAGAAAGGGATTAGAGAGTATGGATAGCCCTGTATTCAAAAAAATCCTCGATAACGAAATTCCAGTGGTACTTATTTTCTTTTTTATTTTCGCTCTCGGGGTTTTTTCGTTTGCCACGATAAAGGTAACATTTATGCCCCGTCACACGGATCCCGTCTTAACGGTGCTCACGGAATATTACGGTATGGAGCCGGACCTGATCGAGGAGATCATTACACGGCCGGTTGAAAACCTTCTTAAAAATATAAAAGGTATAAAAGACGTATACTCCTTT
Source organism: Spirochaetota bacterium (assembly GCA_011049595.1). Lineage (GTDB taxonomy): Bacteria > Spirochaetota > B62-G9 > B62-G9 > DRHN01 > DRHN01. Next base: position 1,421 of record DRHN01000365.1, read on the forward strand.
TCATCCAGGGGCTCCTCAAAGATCGTTGTATATCTCGATAGAAAAGAAAACCCGGATATGAAGGCTGTGATTATCAAAGATAAAATTCAGCATATATCGGACAGGTTTCCGGATGAGGTCCGTGAACCGGCTGTATACAGGTATAACACCGAAGACCGCCCGGTGATGATAATCGCGCTTACTTCCCAAAAACACAATATCGATGAACTTTCGAGGTATGTGGAAAAGGTGGTGAAGCCGGAACTTTTGTCCGTCGATGGTGTTGCCAACATTGAATTAGCAGGGTCATCAAAGGAGGAATACTTTATTGAACAAAAATACGATAACATGGCCCGGCTCAAAGGTGACTATGAGGCTGTTTTCAAAGGAATAGTAGAAAACCACATATCCATACCACCGGGAAATTTCAAGGATGACAACGCGTTGTATACGGTTAAGTTTCCCAATAAATACGATGACCTTTTGACCCTTCCCGGGCTTCCCCTGCTTGTCGGCGGTAACCTCGTCGCGGGAAAGGACATATTTTCCGTTCATAAACAAATTAGAGAAGATGAAAGAGTTTCCCTGATTGACAACAAACCAGCCCTGGCTGTGTACGTGTTTAAAAAAGATTTTTCGAACATTCTTGAGATCGACAGCGGTGTAAGCCGGGTCCTGGAAAAATGGGACGATCTTTTCTCATACCGGTATGTATACAACCAGACAGAGGGCTTCAAGGATCTTTTGAGGCAGCTGGAAATAGGTGTGGCAGCTGCTGTCCTGTTTATTTTCATCATAGTGCTTATGTTTTACAGAAAATTTTCTATCGCTTTTTTGATCATCGTAACGATCCCTCTCTGTTACACAGGGACCCTTTTGTTTTTGAAATTATTTTCAAGAAGCCTTAATATCATGACATTGGCAGGTATAATCGTCGGAACAGGCGCTTGTGTTGACAATACAGTGATAATGCTTGAATCTGTAAGGGAAAACCTCAGGACTAAAACAATTGGGGATGCCCTGGGGCATTCCATGGCCGCGGTTAACAAGCCCGTACTATCGGCAACCCTTACAACGGTTATCGTTTTTATACCTCTTTTTTACATTGATAGAAGCAAGGTTTCGCTTTATGCGGATTTCGCGCTCTCGGTTTCAGTGATGCTGGTAATGTCATAC
>DRHN01000366.1 GCA_011049595.1 Spirochaetota bacterium
CCCCCGCCGGACGGGCCGCCTGTCTGCACCGCCTTGAATTTTTTCCCGTCAATTATACCGCCGCCGATGTTGAATATGATGTCGCGGAGCTTCGTACCCATGGGAACCTCTATCAGACCGCAGTTAGCGACTTTTCCTGTAAGTGCGAACACCGCCGTACCCGTGCTTTTCTCCGTGCCATCATATTCAGCATCGGCGGCGGTATCATTGACGGGAAAAAATTCAAGGCGGTGCAGACTGGCGGCCCGTCCGGCGGATGCCTGCCCGAAGGCCACCTGGACACGCCGGTAGACTACGAAACGCTTGCAAAAGCCGGTTCGATCATGGGTTCAGGGGGCATGGTTGTCATGGATGAGGAAACATGCATGGTGGATGTGGCGCGCTACTTCCTTGACTTTACCCAGCTTGAATCATGCGGCAAGTGTGTTCCGTGCCGCATGGGCACGAGGCAGATGCAGAAAATACTCGAAGACATATGCGCCGGCAACGGAAAACTGGAAGATATTGACACACTGTTAGAGCTTGCCGAAACCATCAAAGACGGCTCCCTTTGCGGTCTCGGCCAGACAGCGCCCAACCCTGTGCTTACCACAATAAAATACTTCCGTGATGAATACGAGGCGCATGTAAAAGAAAAACGCTGCCCCGCGCTCAAGTGCAAGACACTACTGGAGTTCGCGATCGACCCGGAACCGTGCACCCTGTGCGGAATCTGTAAACGCAACTGTCCGCCGGATGCCATCACCGGGGACAAGAAAAAAGATGAGCCGTTTGTCATTCACAAAGAAAAATGCATACAATGCGGCATGTGTATCACAGTGTGCAAGTTTGGCTCGGTAGTAAAAACGTCACCGGGGATTGCGGTCGAAACTGTAAGCAAGTAAACATTATCGCTTTTACAATGAACAGAAAACCCTCTGAAATGCAGGTGTTTTCTTTTGGCAGTGAGCATATAGATAATCGATTTTATACATCAGGGAGAATGAGAGAGATGGAAAAGATAGCCGTCACGCTTAACAGTAAAAAAGTTGAAGCAGAAATTGGCATGACTATTCTGGAAATAGCCCGCCGGGAAAAAATCAGGATACCGACGCTGTGTCACAGCGAAGTTCTTGAGTCCACGGCAGCATGCCGCATGTGTGTTGTTGAGGTTGAAGGCGCGCGAACCCTTGTACCATCGTGTATCAACAAGGCTGCCGACGGTATGGTTATCCACACGCACAGCTCAAGAGTAATGAAAGCGCGGCGTGTTTATCTCGAGCTTCTCTGGTCGGCACACCCGAACGATTGCACGATCTGCGAAAAAAGCGGTTCCTGCGAACTGCAGGACCTGAGCTATGAATACCGGATACAGGTTGACCGCTTCGACGATAAATACCAGTACAAATGGGACGGCTCCAACCCCTTCTACGTCCGCAATTATAACAAGTGCATTTTGTGCGGGCGCTGTGTGAGGGCGTGCGCCGAGATACAGGGAAACTATGTGCTCGACTTTGCAAATCGCGGTTTCGACGCGAAGATCGCCACACCGTTCGAAGCCCCGCTCGAGGAAAGCAACTGTGTTTTCTGCGGAAATTGCGTGGCTCTTTGTCCCACGGGGGCACTGATCGAAAAATCACGCATCAGTCAGGGACGCGAGTGGGAGTTTAAAAAAACCCGTACAGTTTGCCCTTACTGCGGATGCGGATGCACATTCGACCTATGTGTTAAAGACAACCGGATAGTAAAAGCCGATTCAACAGACTTCAAGAACAACCCCGTCAACAAAACCGCAATGTGTGTCAAAGGCCGCTTCGGGCTGGGTTTCGTCTCGTCTGAAGACCGTCTAAATCACCCCCTCATGAGGGTTGTGGCTAAAGAAAAAGCAACCAACACGCTCAAAGATTACGAAAAAGTCTCCTGGGAAAAAGCCCTGAGCACGATAGCAGAACGAATGCTTGCGATAAAAGAAGAGCACGGCCCCGGGACGCTCGGCGGGTTTTCGTCCGCGCGTACAACCAACGAGGAGAACTATATCTTTCAGAAATTCGTGCGCGCCGCGATCGGCACCAACAACGTCGACCACTGCGCCAGGCTCTGCCACTCCTCTACCGTGGCAGGCCTCGCTAAAGCTTTCGGCTCCGGGGCGATGACCAACTCGATCTCAGAGTTCAGGGACTGCGACTGTATTCTTGTCACAGGAAGCAACACGACAGAGACCCACCCGATCATTTCACTCGAAATAAAGAAAGCGGTGGAAAAGGGATGCAAACTGATCGTGATAGAACCGAGAAACATAGAGCTCTGCTCAATAGCTGATATCAGCCTCCACCAGAAACCCGGCACCGATGTTGCCTGGATCAACGGTATGATGAACGTCATAATCTCTGAAGACCTGCACGACAAAGCCTTTATCGCACAACGGTGCGAGAATTTCGAGGCAGTTGAAAAGACCGTTGAAAGCTACACGCCCGAAAAGGTAGAAAAAATCACCGGGGTCTCCGCTGACGGACTTCGCGAAGCTGCCCGCACCTACGCTTCAGCCGGGAGCTCTTCGATAATTTATTCCATGGGCATCACTCAGCACACGAGCGGCACTGACAATGTGCTCTCAATAGCAAACCTCGCCATGCTCTGCGGTCACATTGGAAGACCAGGCACCGGCGTCAACCCCCTGCGCGGCCAGAACAACGTGCAGGGTGCGTGCGACATGGGCGCGCTTCCCAACGTGTACCCCGGTTACCAGGCCGTCACCGACCCGGCAGTGAAGGAAAAATTTGAATCTGCCTGGGGGGTTTCCCTAGACGACAGGGTAGGTCTTACCGTGACACTGATGATCGAGGCCGCCCACAAAGGCAGCCTCAAAGGGCTTTACATCATGGGGGAGAACCCGATGATAACCGATCCCGACCTGAACCACGCAGAGGAAGCGCTGAAGAACCTCGAGTTCCTCGTTGTGCAGGACATATTCCCTACGGAGACAGCGCTCCTTGCAGATATTATCCTGCCCGGTGTCAGCTTCGCCGAAAAAACAGGGACAATTACAAACACTGAACGCCGGGTGCAGCTGACGCGTCAGGCAATTGAACCCGAAGGTGAACGGCGGCAGGATTTCGAAATCATCTGCGAAGTCGCATCACGTCTGGGCTATTCTATGAGCTACACCGACCAGGCCGGGATAATGAAAGAGATAGCAAGCCTCACCCCGAGCTATGGAGGAATGAGCCACGAGCGGATCGAGGCCCTGGGAGGCATCCCGTGGCCCTGCCCGGACCCCGCGCACCCCGGCACACCCTATCTGCACAAAGGGCGTTTCACCCGCGGCAAGGGGCTGTTCAGCGCTGTCGACTACCGCGACCCGGCCGAGCTTCCCGATAAAGAGTACCCGGTCACTTTGACAACAGGCCGGATACTCGAGCACTACCATTCCGGCAGCATGAGCCGCCGCTCGGAGCCTTTGAACAAACACATACCTGAAGGGTGGGTGGAGATCAGCCCGGTACTTGCGCAAAAACTCGACGTGAAAGACCGTGAAAAAGTCACTGTTGCTTCGCGCAGGGGGAGCATAAACATAAAAGCACGGGTGACGGAAAAAGTCATTGGGGATGTTGTGTTCATACCGTTTCACTTCGCCGAAGCCGCAGCCAACAGGCTCACCAATTCCGCGCTCGACCCTGTGGCCCGTATCCCGGAATACAAAGTCTGCGCGGTAAAGATCACAAAGCCCGTGTCCTGATCTGCCGATCGAACATATTACCGGCATAAAACCGGAAAACATTTTCATCCACGACCTTACAAAAAGGAATTGAAATTATGGATCATGACGAAAAGGAACTTCTCGCAAAAGCTGAAAAACCTCTTGAAATTGCATCCGCGCTCCATTCTTATTATAAGGGAAAAATAGCGGTATCCCCGAAATGCCGTGTCCGTGACATGAGGGATTTTGACGTCTGGTACTCACCGGGAGTAGCAGCCCCCTGCAGGGAGATCGAGAAAAACCCCGAACTCGCGTACGAGTACACATGCAAATGGAACACTGTTGCCGTTATTTCGGACGGCACAAGGGTGCTCGGGCTTGGAGATATAGGGCCGACCGCCGCCATCCCCGTGATGGAGGGAAAGGCCCTTCTTTACAAATATTTAGGAGGGGTGGATTCCTTTCCGATATGTCTCGACACAAAAGACCCTGATAAATTTATCGAAACAGTAAAGCTGCTTCACCCGACCCTCGGCGGGATCAATCTGGAAGACATTTCCCAGCCGAAATGCTTTTACATTCTCGAGAAATTGAGAAAAGAGAGCCCGATACCCGTATGGCACGACGACCAGCAGGGCACCGCCGCAGTCACGCTCGCGGGCCTGCTCAACGCCTTGAAGGTCGCGGGTAAAAAGATCGAAGATGTAAAGGTAGTCTTTCTCGGGGCCGGGGCCGCGAATATCTGCATAGCAAAGATGTTCTTCAGCACGGGTGTGACACCGGAAAACTGCGTCATGTATGACAGCAAAGGGCCCCTGAACCAAAAAAGATCCGATATACAGGAAACCCAATCCCTGAAAGAAAAGTGGAACATCTGCAATACAACAAATAAAAAGGGCTTTGAAGGCCCTGTGTGGGAAGCACTGAAAGGGGCGGATGTGTTTATCGCTCTTTCAAAACCGGGCCCCGGCACGGTTAAAAAGGACTGGATACGGAATATGGCCCGAAATGCCATTGTGTTTGTGTGCGCAAACCCCGTTCCGGAGATATGGCCCTGGGAGGCAAAGGAAGCCGGCGCGCTTGTCGTGGCAACCGGGAGAAGTGACTTTCCGAACCAGGTAAATAATTCACTCGGGTTCCCGGGTATTTTCAGAGGGGTTCTGGATGTAAGGGCTAAAACAATAACCGACGAGATGTGCATAGCTGCGGCCCGGGAGCTTGCGAAAACCGCGGAAGACAGGGGACTGAGCGAAGAATATATAATCCCGACAATGGATGAGTGGGAAGTGTTCCCCAGAGAAGCACAGGCGGTAGGGATGAAAGCGATCGAGCAGGGAGTGGCCGGAATAACTATGTCAAAAGAGGAGCTTTATAAAACAGCCGAATCAATCATCAGGAACGCCAGGGAATCGGCAAAGATATTGATGGAAAGCGGAATGATCAGGGACTTCGATAAACAGTGTTAGCGCCTCTCCTCTTCATAAAAAAAATGTAGAAATTAAGCGGATATTAGAGTAGGTGGCTTCCTTTTGGCAGTGAATTGTTTAAAAAAACTATTTCTCGGGATGATAGGCGGGGACCCCGTCCGAACTCCAGTTTCTGAGCGAATAGTATTTCCTGATTTCATCATTATATTCTGATTTTGAAAGCTTTGACCCTCCCTGGTCTTCCGGGTCTAAAGGTTCCGTGTAAAACCTCTCCGGAAGAAGATCATCTGCCGACGTGAGCCCGGCGTTTATGTTGTACCACCTTCCCAAAGTCACTATGTTGTTCGCGATCTCCACAAAATCACTTCGGTTTTTTTCAATACCTGTCAATAAATACAGTGACTCGGAATAATCATCCCATGTCAGCAGGTCCCTGTTCAAAAACCGGCAAAAGATAAAACAGTCGGCAACTGCGTTGAAGTTTATCATGTTGTACACAAGCTCGGCCTTCCGGTTGAAGGACATCCTGTCAATAGATTTGTCCTCCCCGTTGAGCTCAAAATCTCTGGCAGTACCTGATATGTCCCTCGCGTAGGCATTAGAGCTCAAATGCGTGGCGCCCCTGTTCCCGACACCGAAAGTGACAGCCATTGCTTTTAAACCCCGCGGGTCATAGCCTGCAGGCTCCAGGCCCTTCACATGTACTGCCATGTCTCCAAGGCCGAAATATTCGGAGATCTTTTCCACGCCTTCACCTATTATTTTCCAGCCTTCCTCCCCTGACGAAATTTTTTCAAGAAATAAAAGCATTTTCTCCACATCACCGAACGCGATCCGGTATTTTTCGGGGATCCTTTTCCGCCCGGTCGCGTCCATCAACAGGCCGAGGACATTACCGGTGTGCATCGTGTCCAAACCAAGCCTGTCGCACAGGTCATTGAGCTTTATTATTTCACGAATATCCTGCACTTCGCACAAGCCGCCGAAAACGTAAATTGTTTCATACTCGGGACCGTCAATTTCAACTCCTTCGTAAGGGCCGTCCTTGATCCTGTTTATATGCGCACACCCGAAAGAGCACCCGAAGCACCTGCTGTTCTTTACCAGTGTGTTTTTGCTTATAAAATCGAAGTTTATTTTATCGGGGGCGACGGCCCTGCCCCTGTGCCAGTAACGGCTTGGAAACACGCCGAGACTGTTTGCCCTGGAAACAAAACTCACGGTTCCTGCCGCGGGATATATGGTGCCGGTTGCCGGATGTTCTTTGATCCTGACATTCAGATCCCTGACATACTTTTTCAACCCTTCAGGGTCAAATACTTTTACATCACTCGTGCCCGTGAGAGCCACGGCTTTCAAATTTTTTGATCCCATTACCGCGCCGGACCCCATCCTGCCGAAATGCCGGTTGAAATCGTGACCTATGCAGGAATACCTGATGAGGTTCTCACCCGCGGGCCCGATCGACAATACCTTGACTTTAGGGCCGATCTTTTCTTTCAATATATTTTCCGTGCTGTAAATATCCTTTCCACGCAGGTCCCGCGCGTCTTCCACGGTCACCTTATCGTCATCTATTTTAATGTACACCGGTTTCCCGGCCCTGCCGTATATCACTATGACGTCATACCCTGCCTTTCTCATATGATGTCCGAAACTGCCTCCTAAATAAGAATCAATGCCCAGGTTATTGAGAGGTGATTTCGCGTACAGCCCTGCGCGTGTGGCCGTGGGGACAGGAGTACCCGCTGCCGGCCCCACCGCGATTATCATTTTATTGTCAGGGGAAAGCGCGTCCATGTCCGCCGGGTTTTCACGGCAGTGCAGATAAGTCGCCGATCCCTTTACCGCCCAGATAGTTCTCTCTTAAAAAATGCGGGAGATCCTCTTTCATTACTTTACCCGCGGTAAGGTCGATTTTTAATATAGTGCCGTAATTGTCTTCATTTTTCAATTTATCATCCTGTTCAGGTCCGCGTCATGGTGCCGTCCCAGGTGCTTACAGATTCGACCTTTTCGTCCTCCGCAGTAAACCAGGTTGAAGTGACGCTCTTGGTTTCGGTAAAGAAGGCAACACCGTCCTTACCCATGACATGGAGATCACCGAAGAAAGACTGCTTGTGACCGGAGAAGGCAAATATTGAAAAAGGAACGGGAATACCCACATTGATGCCGACCATGCCGGCATGGGTCCTCCGTGAAAATTCCCGGGCCCAATGACCGTTGGAAGTATATATGGAAGACCCGTTGGCAAAACGGCTGTTATTCATGAGAGTAATACCTTCTTCAAAATCTTTTACCCGTTTTATACAGGTCACCGGTCCGAAAATTTCTTCGTCCCCGACTGTCATCTCATGTGTGACATGATCAAGAATAGTCGGCCCCACATAGTATCCGTTTTCGAAACCCGGTACCTTGATGTTACGGCCGTCCAATACGAGCTCAGCCCCTTGTTGAACTCCTTTCTCTATCCAATCGGTCACCCATTTCAGCTGGCCTTTGGATACAAGGGGCCCCATCTGGGAATCTTTGTTGTAAGCCGGGCCGACTTTCAGCCTTTCGGCATGGTATTTCAGCCGTTCTACAAATTTGTCGGCAATGGCTTCTTCCGCCACCACCACCGGCAATGCCATGCAGCGTTCTCCTGCACATCCAAAGGTGGAATTAATGACCCCCAGGACCGATCGCTCAAGCACACAATCACGCATGACCAGGGCATGATTTTTGGCTTCGGTCAGGGCCTGGACCCGCTTGCCGTTTTTAGCGGCATTCTCGTAGATATGCAGCCCTACCGATTTGGAACCGATGAAAGAAATGCCCTTGATATCCGGATGGCTCAGCAGGAGTTCGGCCTCATTACGGCTGCAGGTCAGAAGATTTATGACCCCGTCAGGCAGCCCGGCTTCCTGCATCAATTCCAGCATGCGCATGGCTGTCCGGGGAACCATGCTGGCCGCCTTCAGGACATAGGTGTTTCCTGTGGTAATCGCAAAAGGGATGAGCCATCCAAAGGGTATCATGGCAGGAAAGTTAAACGGAACAATTCCGGCAAACACACCCAGCGGTTCCCGGTAAGAGACAGTATCATACCCGCTTGAAACGTTCATGATGGTGTCACCGCTCATAAGATAATGGGTCGAACAGGCGCATTCTACTACTTCGATGGCTTTCAGGACATCGCCGCGGGCCTCGGCCAGGTTTTTCCCCATTTCAGTGGCCAGGATCAGGGTCAATTCATCGAGATGCTCATCAAGGATTCTTTTAAAACGGTACATAAGCTGGATACGGTTGCTGACCGGCTGGTTTGACCAGGCCGGAAAAGCTGCTTTGGCAGCCGTGACCGCGTCACCCATTTCTTCCGGAGTACAGCAGGGGGTTTCTGCGATCTGTTCACCCGTGCTGGGATCCATCACCGGCATATATTTACCGCTTCTTGTTTGGAGCCATTTGCCGTTTATGCAGGCCTTTAACCTTTTAATGTTACTCATGATATATTTCCTCCCATTGCGTGATTTGCCTTTTGCCATTTCCATAAAGTTTGTTTGCCAGTTGCATTTGAGGGAACCTTGGTCGCCTGCAACTATCAATAAAAGATAAAAATATTTTCATCAAAGACTCCTTTGTCTTACTATCCGGGCTGGGCCAAAAAGGATCTGTAATATTAGAAAGTACATTTTCTGAATCGTAACTGCCAATGGATTTATCCCATTGTTTGAGCAATCGTTTACCAATTATATTACAAAATTGAATATCCGGATACTGAAACCTATTTGAAAAATAATCTATAAAATCAAGAAGTACGGAAGATTTAAAATTTATTGATAGTTCTTTAAAATAATATTTATCTGTAATGGTTTGTATCTGTGGAAATCTTTCTAAGGCTTCTTCACATAAGGTAATTAAATTCCTCTTTACCATTGAATACAATTTACCTCGTTCCGAGGTGATAACATACAATTAAGGCAGTTTCTGTAATTTTGATAACTTCTTTAATGTCTAAATCTTCTATCCATTCATAAATAATGTTCGTATAATCTTTCTTCTCTAATGTTTTGATAATTGGATGAATTTTAGTTTTTCTAGCTTTAGCTCTTTTTCGTCTTTCGAAAAAATCCTTTGCTGGAAGGTTAAATCTATTATCATAAGAAACATTGTCAAATATTGATTTTATATATTCATCTGCCAGGAAATCTGGTTTAAATAGATAGTCAACATCATCACCGTGGATGACCCACATCGGAGAAACCCCGGCTCTCGCCGATCCATAGGAAAACACGATCACCGTAATCTCTCGTAAGACCGGGTATGATCTCTACTCCCAGGAGAAGCCGGAACTTCTGGAAGTCAGGCGCAGCCGACCTCCAACTTGAGGGGTGAGTCGGACGGGATCATGCCTGTCTCCAGAGAGCGCGTTGGGCCGACAGGCCATGACGTTGAGCTGAAAAGGCCCGCCGCCGTCAACAAAGACTACGGTTATTATCCATTTACTTGATTTAATAAGATACAATTAGTAATCAAATAAATTATGATAGTTCTAATTCATATAATCTTTAGTAATTACAAGGAAAAATAAAGTATAGTGGATAAAAATGTTTATTGATAGGCAAAATTATATCTTCAGCTTGCTGGAAATACCCCCGAAGCCACGATTTTCAGGCAGAACAGCGAATAAAGAATCTCATCCCTCCAAGCATCTTTCAAATATATGCTGTTCACACCATAATACCGGATAAGATGTTTATGCTTAGGAGGTATGTGCAATGTGAGTTTTGCTATAAAATCTGCCGCCTTGAAAAGTTTAGTTTTCAAGGCAATCGATTTTATCGCACGATTGTATCGTCGAGCTCATTCAGCACATTCCCCCGAAACACAAACATCTGATACGCTACTACGGTCTGTATTCCTGCAGGACAAAGGGGAAGGCCGTTAAAGATGGTAGCCTTGCAAAGTTTGGGTATAAAGTCACATCTGAAAGGAAAACTTCCCAAAACCCAGAGCATAAGATGGAGACTGTATCTGCCAAGGCCTCACGGCGGAGC
>DRHN01000367.1 GCA_011049595.1 Spirochaetota bacterium
AACTTTTAAATCCTGTAGCATAAGTTTATCAGCGAACTTATTAAAAAGAATCCTTCATGGAAGCGAACGAGAGTTTCAAAAGTACTTTGTAAAAAATGGAATTGGTTCTACCTCAATAAATCCGATTATAATTTTTCCTATCAATCATATAGGATGAGTGTACCTCACATTCTGAGGTGATCTCGACGATACAATCATGCGATAAAATCGATTACCTTGAAAACTTTTATATTCCTGTAGAACATTCCGTTGACAACCACCGTTTTTATAATATAATTGAGATGTAAACGGGGCGATAACAGTGACGAAGGAAAATATCAAAAACATCATAAGGGAAAACAGGGAGGTTTTAGAGAAGTACTCCGTGAAATATATCGCACTTTTTGGGTCTTATGCTAGGGACGAGCAGGAAGCCGGGAGTGATGCTGACTTTTTGGTCGAGTTTGAGAAACCCACTTTCAGGAACTATATGGGATTTCTTTCAGAGATGAAAAGGTTATTGAACGGGAATGTAGATATAGTATGCAAGGATGCTCTGCATAAGAGAATAGCTCCCTACATTTTAAAAGAAGCGGAAGAACTAATATGAGTAAACGGGATCCCCGGCTGTACATTGAAGAAATACTTGAAAGCATTGAGAAGATAAAAGATTACACGAAGGGGATGACATTAGAAGTATTTTCGGTCGATCCAAAAACGGTGGATGCTGTCGTTAGGAACTTTGAAATTATTGGTGAAGCGTCCCGGCAGCTACCGGATGGCGTGAAAGAAAAATATCATGAAATAAAGTGGAAAGATTTGATCGATTTTAGGAACGTCGTGATACACGAATATTTTGGAATAAACAAGAAGATAATGTGGGACATAATTATCAATGAACTTCCGCCTTTGGAAGAGAAGATAAGACTGAGAGTAGATGAGCAGAACTGATAACCTTGCAATGCTGACCCACCTTTTGAAGTTTCATGCAAACTTGGCAGCAGAAGGGTGATTATTTTATAGATCCTTTATCTCCGGGATGCTTATGCGATACTTTGTATCATACTTCCCGTATTAACAACTGTTGCAGTTTTAGTTTTTATTAGTGGTTCACAGTATCCTCTACGGCCGGTGATTGTCCTTCACCTTACCTATATTGAAGACATGGATGGTGATGAGATTTATTCCCGTGAAGAGTTTCTTCGTGGAACCGGTGACGAGAACCTAATGATAACTGAAATAGTGAAGAGAGGCAGATAAATATAGAGAAAAATAATTGGAGCAGCTGTTTATTTTATTTCAAATATATCATTTGAAATGATGTCTCGTGCATAAAGGTGATTCAGTAAATGGAGAAATGAAAATGTCAAGCAAGAATTTTGTCGCACAAGTGAGCCAACGTGAGTTCTGGGTGCGAACCATCATTGGACTGGCATTGGCAGCGGCCAGTGCCGCCATGATCACCCTTTCCTTCGCTCCCTACAACCTGTGGCCGCTGATATGGATTGGGTTCGTGCCGGGGCTGCTGGCTCAATATCGGATAATGCCCAAGCGACTCTCCGGTCTGGCTGCCGGGGTATATGTCGGCGGTTTCATCTGGGGATACCTGGGGCCGGTCTTTGCAGACGGCATCTGGTATATGAAGTACCTGTGGTTGATCATCGGCGTCATCATCACCCTGGTCACGATAGGTGCCGTCGCTTTCCAAGAGCGCACCCGCTATCGTTGGTTTGTCCTCCAGGGCGTGGCCGCCTGGGTCAGCGTAGAGATGATCCGTATCTTTATCCCCGTCGCAGGCACGTGGGGCTTTGTCAGCTATGCGCTTTACCAACAGCCCTGGCTGATCCAGCCGGTGAGCATCTTTGGCATCTTTGGCCTGGACGTGCTGATCATGTTGGTCAACTATGCACTGGCACAAGGAGCCATCCTGCTCTACTATCGCTTTAAGCCTGACGAAACGCGCATTCCTGTCCGGACTGCACTGGCGACGCGCTGGCTCATCGGCGTCGGTGTTGCGACGGCGGTCTGGATCGGAAAAGGCCATGCTGGTTGCCGATGTGCCGTTGGGGAGGTCGAATGCGTTGCAGACCCGCCTGGGCGATTGGGTTGGTTGGTTGTCATTGGCTAGAAGCAGATCTAAGAACACCTGTTCAGAGTCCGTGAAGGGCAGCACTTTGGATAGGCCCTCCCGGCGCTCCTTAACAAGGCTCGCCCCGTAATTCGCTGATTTCGCATAGATCCCCTCTGCATTGACACGTAGTGTTAGGATCAACTGCCTGGCCAACTCCACGGTGTCTTAGTCAATATCCTCAGCAAAGACCGTCCTCCATTCCTCTCTGTTCATCGCGCCGTAGACGACGAATCCGATACGAAGCCGTTGCGGATCGAGGTCGTCCATCTGGAGAATTCGATGACTGTCGAACAAATCCCTCACCTGTCTCCGGGCCAGCAATGCCGCAAGCTTGCCGACTGCCAATTCATGGTGATCCAGCACCGGAATCCCCTTGGCCCACCAAGCCCCGACGGGATGAGAATCGTAAGTCGTCATCGGCCATAAAGGAACCCGGAACATGTAGTTGATGTCCACTTCGAGGTTTCCGGTCTGAATCCGGCCGTCTCTGCTTCGGCGGCCAGCTTCTCAGGGGAGATTTTCATAGTACCTCTCCCCACATCCGTTCGGATACTTCTCCAGGGACCACCAGGTTCCATTCCGACACGAGGCGACCGGATTTCCGCTTTGCGCGGTCCAGATAATGTGGTTGTAGGGGCCGTATATCGTGAAGTGGTTTGAGGTGACGGTCATCTACCATTAGGAGTTCACGGTGCTGTTCAAGAAAGAATCCCACCTTAGCCCCAGCGGTCGCATATCTGAGCAGGATCGTATACTCCACGACGTTGTCGAGATCGAAGAATTCGATTGACTCCAGCGACCGCAATATCTCCTCCCAGATCCCGGAAAGGCCCGGACGATCCAGGACGTCCACCAGGGTCCGCTCCAGACTCGTTACTTGAATCCGTATACCGGCGCGCTCTGTGGTCGAAACGCCGAAACCCTCCTTCCCCGCTCGGCAAAGACTCTGCGGAAACTTAGTTCCCCGGAAAACATGGGAGCGGAACATCAGAGGACCCACCGGAAGTTAAGGGCAAGCACCTCACGATAGTTAGGTTTGTAAGCGCTGTTTTAGGCAAGAAGTTCAGTAAGATGTTAAATACATACGATTACATGAGGAAAAAGAGACACCACCTTATGTATGAACCGGATAAGCCATGTTCCGAGAAGGAAGCGAGGGACGCCGTCGAAACGGCGGAGGGGTTCTTCGAAAAAATATCAGGGTTGTTAAAGACGAAAAATCCTGTTCAAAGATTTAATGTTGATTTTACGGTCAATTAATATATACTATTTTTTATTTATTATACAAACCAAACTCAGGCAGGAGGTAAAAAAATGACATCACGAGAAAGAGTGCTCCAGGCAATACGCCACAAAGAGGGAGTATTACCGGTTGACTTTGGGGGACTTCACACCTCGCTCCACGTCAATGCGTATAGGGGAGTGATGAACAAGCTCGGTTGGGATCAAGTAAAACCGGATATGCAGGACTGGTTCCAGATGATCGTTTTTCCCGAAAAAAAGCTCCTGGATCACTTCGGTGCTGACTGCTTGCCTCTGTATGCGAATCCAGGAGGAAGCTGGAAATTCGTAATCAGAGAAGATGAAAAAAACGAATTTTTCACAAATGAATGGGGGATAGTGCTCCGCAAGCCGAAGGACGGCTATTTTTTCGATCTCTACGATTGCCCACTCCAGAAGGCAGTGGATCTTGATGAGATTAAGAAATACAAATGGCCTGACCCCGAAGACCCCGCGCGGGTGCAGGGTCTCCGTGAGAAGGCAATGAAACTCCACGAAAAAACGGATAAAGCAATCATCCTTTTCAATTCCATTGGCGGCACCCATGAGCACTCCTATTTCCTCCGTGGTCTCGATCTGCTCCTCATGGACCTGGCCGCCAATCCCGATATCGCAGACTACCTCGCGGCAAAAATATCGGAATGGACCTCTGCTCATATAACATTTGTTCTAAAAGAAATTGGCAAATACGTCGATATCGTTCAAGTCGGCGATGACTTGGGTATGACAAACGGCCTTATATTCTCACGCGACATGTACTTGAAATACTATAAGTACAGAGAGAAGGCCATCATCGATGCGATCAAGAATGTATCGGATGCACCCGTATATTTTCACAGCTGCGGGTCAATACGGGAGATTATTCCTGATCTGATCGAGATCGGGGTCGAGATCCTCAACCCTGTCCAGATACAGGCAAGAAACATGTCCAGTCTGGAGCTGAAAAAGGAGTTCGGAAATGATCTCACCTTCTGGGGAGGAGGATGCGATCCGAGAGTGCTGACCCTAGGAACGCGGGAAGAGGTAAAAGAGGAGGTGCGAAGGCTCATCAATGATTTTTCACCGGGCGGTGGCTTCGTCTTCGGTTCCGTGCATAATATACAGGCAAACGATCCGCCGGAAAATATCATTGCGATGTTTGAAACTGTAAAAGAATACAGAGAGTAGATCAGTCGGCGCATGCTCTATAACCCTGATTTTGTCGAGTTTTGCTATTTCCACAAGTGCCATCGGAACCCGGATCACTCAAAAGGAATTCCGAGTTTTTTCATCCGGCTCATCAGTGTATTTGGGTTAATACCAAGGAGCTCGGCTGCGCCCCCAGGTCCATGTATCTTTCCATTTGTTTTAGATAATGCCAGCCGAATATTCCGGGCAATCATACTATCGAGTTTTTGGATTCCGTCGGTTTGTTTCGATCCGCTTGAAATTTCTTCAGGCTGAGCCATACTCAGATGCTGAAATGTGAGAGGGCCATTCGGGTTGAGTATGAGAGTACGTTCTACTACATTTTGCAATTCCCGCACCACTTATACTCTAAAAGGCTGTCAATCTCGCCGGATGACACCGAAGGAATAACAGGCAATTTAAGTTCGGTGGCTTTCAATGAACTTATACCTATTTTCATCTCCATTTTAATCCTCCTCACATTAATTTGTGTTGCGAAAATACTATTTCTTCATTATCTCAATCAACCGCTCAGCAGCTTTCATTGCAAATTCCGGGTCATTAATATCTTTATCCAAAACATGAACCGGGATATCCTTTCTTAATTCCTTTTTAAGTGTATCTACATAAACCTTATCAGCTTCGGGATCATAAAACTTCTCTCCCTTAACGGTATATGAACAAAACCCTTTTATCGGAATAAACCACTCTATTGGTCCCTTTGCATTGTTAACCCTTTTTGCCTGCTCTTTCGCAAATTTAGCTAACTCTTCTGCAGTGGCCCTCGTGTTAGAAAATATAGCACTATGATGTATTACTGGGCGGCCGTTGAAGTGTTTCATAATGATATCGCGGGGACCAAAAATATTGTCTATTCCCCCCGGACATATTATTTGCGGTACACCCATTTCTGCAGCTACTGTCATTCTGTCCGATTTCTTAAACAACAATCCATCGAACATCTCCTGCATTACCTCTACAGTTACAAGGTCAAACACCCCATCGATCTGGTTTTCTTTGATAAGTGATTCCATTGTAGGACCACCAGGTCCACATGCATGAAATACAATTGTCTCATAACCGGATTTCTCAAAAACTTCTTTCGCCTTTATCGCACCTTGATTCGTAATGCCAATGTTTGTAATGCCTATCAGTGGTTTATCAGCCTGATCTTTACCAGCTTTCATTCTCGCCATTCCACTTACAGCGCCTGCTGCTTCCATCAATATCTTCTTCGTAACCCTGTTAAGGCCCATAATATCTGCGATTGGATTTATCATTGTAATATCTTTGAATCCCACCAGATTGGAAGTATCTCCAGCAGCCACGGTAGATACCATAACTTTTGGAATGCCAATAGGAAGAGACTTCATGACTTCTGTTGCTAAAGATGTACCCTGAGTCCCTCCTAAAGAAATAATTCCATGTACCTTGTTCTTTGATAGCAGTTCTGCCAATATTTTTTTCACACCTTCAGCCATAATCGGAGCTACCACTTCGCGAGAAGGTCCATCTTTGATAAGTTTATTTAAATCCTTACCAGCCGTTTTAGCGACTTCATATCTCGTCACATCTGGGTTTAGTCCCGGGGGATCGATAACCCCTACATCTATCACCATTGTCTTTAAACCGTTCTGCTCGATAAGTTTTTTAACAAATCCGAACTCCTCACTTTTAGTGTCCATAGTCCCCAGTATGACAATCTGTTTTTCATTGGAATTCTCCTTTTATTTTTTCTTTAACCTCAAGTTGGCAAACCTTTCTGAAACCTCGAGAATAGCCTTTTCGATAGGTATTCGTTCTGTTGCCGATCCCGTCCACACACCCTGGCATGAGGTGTTGTCGAGCATGTATTGGGCGTCCTCAGGTGTTTCCATAGCTGCTCCGTGTGCAAAAAGCAATAAATCCGGGTTGTAATTCTTTGCTATCTGGAAAGCCTCCTCGCTCCTCATCGCTGTTTCCTCAATAGAGTCGGGTGTATCAAACCCCATGAGACCTCCCTTTGTGGTACCTGCATGGAACATAAAAGCATCCGGCTTCGCATTCTCCATAATCTTGTGAGTATCCTCAAGGTTGAAAGGCTGGCCAAAGGTGATAAATCCCATATCTTTTGCAAATGTGTCTTCGAACTACCATTTCTATTACCTCCCTCAGTTCTTTGATTTTTATACATCCATTGTTACTTTACTAACAATAGAGGATCGATAGATTTACCATCTTTAATGACCTCGTTTACCTGTAAATATTTTCTTGGAGTAACGAAAATTAACTTTTTATTCATTACGTATGGAACTCCAGTCTCAAAATTCCTGTTCTTCAACGGTTCTTCCATGATTGAACAGTCCTGAATTCCATACTTCTGTCCTTCCATCAGGAAATAGAGTTTACCCGGGGCCATTTTTACTCTCCCAAAAAGAACTTCCGCGGATTGTCTGAAATCTAATTCATAATCTTTTTCAGTTATTTCATAATTATATAAATATTTTGAGAAATCTTGGGGTTTTCTCGGAAGCGATTCGTTTTCAATATCATCAAGTAAACGGCCGATTAATTTCTCACTTGTATCAAACACACGTTTGTACACCTTATCTATCTTATCTCCAGGCAGAACCGGAACTTTTGTTTGATAGATGATATCTCCCGTATCAATTCCCTCGTCTAAAAAGTGAACCACCATTCCGCTTTCTTTATCTCCATACCATATTGTCCAAAAACCCGGATGTCTTCCCGCATGTCTAGGTAAAGGTGAATTGTGAAAATTGATCGCCCCCATAGGGGGAACAGCAAGTAATCTCTTTTTTAAAAAAAACTGATAGCACAGCACAATAATCACATTCGGATTGTACTTTTTTATCGTATTAATGAATTCCAGGGTCGTCCGGATCTTTTGGGCTGAACAGCGGTATGTTTAACCGGGCAGCAACATCGTTTATGTCCTCATATGGATTCTTTACCTTGTGTACTGATAAGATACTCCCTGGCGGGGCTTCAACTAGTCCGATGTTTGCCCCGCATTCCACCAGCTTTTCCAAGTGACGGCTCGTTAATTCCTGCCCTCTCGTTCCAAAAACCACAATCCTTTTTTTATACATACTTCTCTCCTTTCCGCATGTGTTTTCTTAAAATGTTATTACAAAAGGTTATTATCACAAGAGAGTAGATTCTTTTATATCTTTTTTCCCAGGGCCTTCATTTCATATCAGACCTACGAAGATATACTCCGATTTAATCCCCACTGGCACTGTATATCTTGGAAGGAGATATTGATAAAAATACCTCTGTTAATATACCTGCCACAAGCAAAGTAGCAAGGGTAAATCTCAGCCAGTACCTGGCAAGTAACTTTTGATAGGTTGTCTTGGTAGGAAAATGTGGAGAATCTTAAACTAGTTTCCTTAACTGATCAATAGCGTAACATTAAAATTAAATAGTTTTTCGGATACTGAAATGGTGTTCTTTGATCCCAACGCGCTTACCCGGGAAGATTTGGATGTGGAAAATGAACAGCGCTTTGTAAGTATCGGAATGGACGCCATCGGCCGCGTCCTAGTTGTCATTTATACTTAACTCGGCGAGGATATCAGATTGATATCTGCTCGCACCGCGACAAAGCGAGAAAGAGAGAGATATGAAGAAGGAATATGATTTCAGTAAAGCAAAACGCGGGGCTGTTGTTCCACAAAAGGGAAAAACACGAATCAACATTTACATCGACAATGATGTTCTTGAAGAGTTTCGTAAACGTGCAGACAGAGCTGTTCGAGGTTATCAAACTATGATGAACGAAGCTCTTCGACAGTATCTGGGAAAGTCAAGTTATCCTCTTGATGAAGATACCCTGCGCCGCGTCCTTCGTGAAGAATTGAAAACGTAGGCCAAAACCGGAGGTGGTCGCAAAATGCGACTACCATTAACTACAACCGAACGTTTACGTTTTAAGCGGCAATAAAACTCGGGATTTCTATCCTATTTGTATAGCAGTACTTTCGAAGCTCGTCCAAGAGGGGGAGAACAGGACACGAACTATTACTATCGTTTTGCCCAATACGAGTTACGCATGTAAAAATAAAAACATTAGAAATAATTAACCATATACACAAGGCACAAGATCTCAGTTTATAATTAACTTTGAAATTAAATACCGCATGAGCGATACTTTGTTGGAATAAGAAGAAAAATACTTGTAGTAACAATCTCCAATCTGCCCTACTAATGGTTTAATTTTCATTGATATTCCGTACTATAAGTACGGGATTTCCAAAAAAATTAAACTTACATTCGGTTTAAATATTATTTACATTACGTACTATGAGTACGTAAAATAAATATAATTTAAACCGGCTTTTAACCAACTGGCCGGATGGCATGGTCTATACCCAACGACACTTAACAAACCTCGGGTACTATCACAATCTTGTAAGACGTTATAAGAAAAGCCGGTGGATCGAACCGGTTGCTTGCACTACGCCGAATTAGCTCCTGGAAGCAGCACCACAAATTGGGGAATTAATTGCTTTAAAGGGTAAGTTGTTTTA
>DRHN01000368.1 GCA_011049595.1 Spirochaetota bacterium
GTAAATAATAATAATGAGTATGATTTTACCTCGCTGCAGAACCTGTACGATACAGGGCGTACCGAAAAAAAATACAGCTTTATAAATGACAAAGATAACGTCATGCTCTTCACCTCACGGTTTCTGGAAAGATTTGAAAACAAGTTTAGCGGTTTTTTGAACGGTGAAATCCAGGTCCAGGGGGCCGGCAATGTAAAGATCTTTACACAGAATATTTTTAACATGGAGATCGCGAGGACCCGGTATCTTATTGATAAATTTGAAAAACTATCTTTTGATTTTTCATCATCGTTTACCTGGAAGAGATTCATGAAGATCAACAGGGACAACATGGGGGCCACACATATTGAAGCCGAGGTCATGCTCCTGTTGCACGAGTGTCTCGGGATACTCCATGAAATAGGGACCAAGCTGTCGAGGGTTTTGCGCATGCACCAGCCCGGGGATGGCAGGGTGAAAGAACCGGCTTGGGTTGATCCTGATGTGCTGTCCGGGAAGGCTTTTCAAATCCCTTATGAAAATGCAAAAATAAAATCAAAAACAGATCTAAACGGAAAAACCATCGCCGAGGCGTTCTCATTTGTCATTTCAGTCTGCTTTCTGGCATGCGTGTTTTTTCATGACAGGTACACTATTTCTCTGCTCGACAGGGAGAAGAGTGTTGATGACGAGATCAGGCTGAAATTAGCGATGCTCGAGCGTATAGCGGATACTGAAATGTATAATAAATTAAAGGAAAAATTTTTCTTATGATATCGCCTGTCCTCCATAATACCCCGGACACAGGTTACATCCTCAGCCTATGTCCGGTCCCTGCCTGACATTTCTGCGTTCTTTATTTTGACTTTTTAATCCACTCCATTTATTTTCTTTTCATGCCTTCCTTTAAGTTAAAAGCCCCTTTCGGACCAAAAGGTGATCAGCTGCAGGCGATCGATAAGCTGGCAGAAGGGGTCATGCGGGGAAAAATGTTCCAGACCCTGCTTGGGGTCACCGGTTCGGGGAAAACCTACACCATGGCCGCGGTAATCGAGCGTGTAAACAGACCCGCCCTTATTATATCCCACAACAAGACCCTGGCTGCCCAGCTGTACAGGGAGTTCAAGGATTTTTTCCCGGACAATGCTGTTGAATATTTTGTCAGCTACTACGATTATTACCAGCCCGAGGCATATCTCCCTGCCAGTGATACGTACATCGAGAAAGATTTTTCGATCAATGATGAGATCGACAGGATGAGACTGTCAACGACGTCCTCGCTAATGGAGAGAGAGGATGTTATCGTCGTTGCCTCGGTGTCCTGTATTTACGGCGCTGGAAACCCGAGAAACTACAGGCGGATGCGGCTGACACTTGAAGTCGGGCAGGAGTACGAAAGGGATATTATACTTAAAAAACTGGTTGAGATACAGTACACAAGAAATGACTACGAGTTTACACGTTCCACGTTCAGGGTGAGGGGTGATGTTATAGAAATATTCCCCTCTTATGCCGGGAATGCCGTGAGGATCGAGTTTTTCGGGGACGAGGTCGACCGCATTTACGTTTTCGATACGGTAGGCGGAGAGGTCCTGGAAGAGCGTAAAAGCATAAAAATATATCCGGCTTCTCACTATGTTGTAGAGCAGGCGGATCTGAAGGCCGCTGTCGTAAAAATAGAAGAGGAGCTTGAAGAGCGCTACAAATACCTGATCTCCCGGAACAAGCTCCTCGAGGCCCAGAGGCTGAGGTCGAAAACCGAGTATGACCTGGAAATGATAAGGGAGGTGGGGTACTGCAACGGTATAGAGAACTACTCGAGGTATATCTTCGGCCGGGAAGAGGGTGAAAGACCGGCAGTTCTTTTGGATTATTTCGGGGATGATTTTCTGATTTTTATTGATGAATCCCACGTGACGGTGCCGCAGATCGGGGGGATGTATGAAGGCGACCGGTCAAGAAAGCTGACATTGGTGGATCACGGATTCAGGCTCCCTTCGGCACTTGACAACCGGCCTCTTCATTTCGGGGAGTTTGAGAGCATGATAAATCAGGCCGTGTTTGTTTCCGCGACACCGGCCGAGTATGAGCGTGAAAAAAGCAGCCTGATAGTTGAGCAGATTTTAAGGCCTACCGGTCTTGTGGACCCTGTGATATCCGTAAGGGAATCAAAATATCAGATCGATGACCTCATAAAAGAGATCAGGGGCAGGGTCGATCAAAACGAGCGTGTTCTTGTGACTACTTTGACAAAAAGGATGGCCGAGGACCTTTCACAATACCTGGCGAATCTGGGTATACGGGTTACCTACCTTCATTCCGAGATAAACACACTTGAACGGGTGGATATTTTAAGGGACCTGCGCGCCGGAGAGTTCGATGTTCTGGTAGGTATAAACCTCCTGCGCGAGGGGCTGGACCTCCCCGAGGTGTCCCTGGTGGCCATTCTTGACGCGGACAAGGTGGGCTTTTTAAGGTCTGCGACCTCGCTCATACAGACTGCGGGAAGGGCTGCGAGGCATGTGAACGGAAAAGTCCTGATGTATGCAGAACGAATGAGCAGCGCCATGGAGAAGGCCATCTCCGAAACAGACCGTAGAAGAAAAATACAGGAGGCGTACAATAAAGAGCACGGCATTATACCTGAGAGCATAAGTAAAGAGATCGTGGACATATTAAAAAGAAAGAAAAAGGAAAAGGAGGACATATCTCAAAAAGACCTTGAAATAATCCAAAATCAGTACAATCTGCTAAACCCAGCCCACAGGAAAAAATACCTGAGGGAGATAGAAAAAGATATGATACTCGCGTCCAGGGACCTCGATTTCGAAAGGGCGATCGTTTTCAGGGACGAAATAGAAAGGCTGAAAGCCGAGCATGCCCTATGAAGAATATGAAGAGATACGGCATCACTGCTATTCCGGTCTTGTCATTGCTGATTCTTTTTTATGCGGGGCCCCAACCATCACATGGTGAGGAGGACAGGATCGTTATCTTCGGGGAGTATCCGGTGGTGATAGAGATCGAGGAAGATGCCTTCGAAGGTGAGGAATCGGATGCAGTGCCCTCTCTTATCGATTATTCGGGCGGCAGCGTGTACAGTGAAAAGGCGCTTATCGAGGCCGTGCATTTTTTAAATGCCAATGTTTACGGGTACACCTTTTTGTATAAGCCGGGCAGCACATTGATGAAAACCCAGGAGGTCTTTGAGCTCGATCTGCGGGGCGAGATCGGAATCGAGAACCTGTCCGTGATCGGCGAAGGTGTCAGGAATAATATTTACCGGGTAAAGCTGGAGTTTATGATCTCTCCGTCCCTGAGCAAATGGCTGAACGTGTTCCAATCGGCAAATATAAGGTTGACCGAATCCGAGGGCAATTCGGAATTTTATACCGGTTGGGAGGGTAGAAGCGACGCATACAGGGAGGCGCTCCGGAACCTCGTTCTCATATCCGCAAGGAGGAAACTGAGCTCAAAGCCCATGATGATAAAAGGCGATATTCTCTTAAAAGGGACCCCGCAGTTCTCGGTAGGCGCGGGGCGCCATTACTGCAAGCTGAAGGGGTACGTAAACTTTGTTGAGGTCGTTACATACGACTGAGCATACTGAACTAAAAACACTACAGGAGCCGTTTTGGAATTAGCATCATTTCTGGATTACCTGAAACAGGACCATTCGTTTATAAGCAACGTGACCTACTGGGGGGTCAGAAAAAGCCTTGACGCGAGGTACTCTTCGATACCGGGTGAGCTGCACGAAGAATTGAAGCGTTTTCTTGATGGGGCCGGGATACAGGGTCTTTATACCCACCAGGCTGAGGCATACAGAGCAGTCTCTTGTGGGAAAGATGTCGTGATAACTACCCCCACCGCTTCCGGAAAAAGCCTCGCGTACAACCTGCCTGTTCTGGACGGCCTGCTCAAAGACAGGGACGCGAAAGCGATATATCTTTTTCCGACAAAAGCACTGAGCCAGGACCAGGTGAAGATGCTCGGGGAGTTCACCCTTCCGGATGTGAGGCTTTATATCTATGACGGGGACACTCCATCTTCGATAAGAGTGTCCGCGCGAAAAAACGGAAGGCTGATAGTAACAAACCCCGACATGCTGCACGCCGGGATCCTCCCGAACCACCCGAAATGGATGAAAATCTTTGACGGCCTGAAATACATAGTGATCGATGAGCTTCACACATACAGAGGGGTTTTCGGGAGCCACCTGGCCCACATCATACAGCGTCTCTTGAGGATAGCGCGGTTCTACAACTCGAAACCCGTATTCATCGCGTCATCCGCGACAATAGAAAACCCCGATGAGCTGTTTTATAAAATAACAGGTAAAAAGCCGGCCGTGATCACCGAATGCGGTGCCCCGACCGGTGAAAAGCATTACATAATTTATAACCCGCCTATTGTCAACCCGGAGCAGGGTATAAGAAGAGGGGTAGTCCTCGAATCTTACAAAGTAGCGGGCAGGTTCATAAAAAACGGCAGCGCCACAATAGTATTCGCCCGGAGCAGGCTCAACACTGAGATCATCCTCTCTTATTTGAAGAAATGGATCCCCGAAAGATCGGGGCGGATAGCCGGGTACAGGGGAGGGTATCTCCCTAACGAGCGAAGGAAGATCGAACAGGATCTCAAGAGAGGTGACCTTCTCGCCATAGTGTCTACAAACGCTCTCGAGCTTGGAATAGATATCGGAAGCCTTGATGTCAGCATCATGGCCGGGTATCCGGGTTCAGTTTCCTCGTTCCACCAGCAGGCCGGAAGGAGCGGTCGAAAGGAAGACGTCAGCGTTTCGGTCCTCGTGTGCTCCAATTCGCCTCTGGACCAGTACATCGCGGGACACCCCGAATATCTCATGGAGAAAAATCCTGAAGCGGCGCTGATAAACCCTTCGAACGTTTTTATACTTGTCGATCAGGTCAAATGCGCCGCTTTCGAGCTTCCCTTTAAGCGTGAAGAGACTTTTGGGATGGAGGAAGTGTCCGATATTCTTTTGTACCTGGAGGACAGGGAGGTCCTGCACAAAGAGGGGGATGTCTTTCACTGGCAGGAGCGCTCCTACCCCGCGGAAAATGTTTCGATAAGGAGCGCCGATATCGGAAACTTTGTCATAGTTGCGATTGAGGAGGGCAAAAAGAGGGTTATCGGTGAAGTGGACCGGGCGAGTGTGCCTGTCCTGCTTTACGAAAACGCTGTCTACATTCACGGAAGTCAGCAGTACATTGTAGTAAAGCTGGACTGGGACAAGCAGGTGGCTTACGTTGAAAGATCTACCGTAAATTACTACACTGACGCCAAGACAAAGACCGATATAAAGATACTCGAAAACAACCGCGAAGAGGAGCTCGGTACCTACAAAGCTTATCTGTCGGACGTGCTTGTGCGGACAGTTGCCGTGAAATATAAAAAGATAAAGTTCGGGAGCCATGAAAATATCGGGTTCGGGGATATAAACCTGCCGGCATCTGAAATGCACACGAGGAGCCTTATCCTGTCATTTAAGGATGATTTATTTGATGGGCTTTCGAGAGAGGAAAAAGAAAATCTTTTGCTGTCGGTGTCAAACCTGCTCAGGAATATAAGCCCGCTTTTCATCATGAGCGATATTCGGGACATAGGCATGGCCCAAAGCCTGAAACAGCAGGTCATTGAGTTACCCACGGTGTTTTTGTTTGACTGGTACCCGGGCGGTGTGGGGCTGTCTGACCGGCTTTTTGAGAAAAAACATGAAATACTTCAAGCTTCACTGCAGAGGGTCGAGGAATGCCCCTGCAGGGACGGCTGTCCTTCTTGTGTCGGCCCGGAAATGCGCAATAAAGAGAACTCGAAACTATTTTTTAAAAATGTAATAGGCGGGGAGATATATCTCGTGAAGGATGACGGGTAATGTATCTTCGGGAGAAAAGATGGGCAGGCTTGATATTTTTGACAGAATGCGCGGGGTCCAGGAAAACACTCCGGGTCTCAAGAGCTCAAAGGACATTAACATCGAGCCTGTAAAAAACAGGCTGAACGGTACAATCATCACTGACGGTCCTGATTCGATATTAAAAGTTGATTACAGTTATCCCCTGGTGTATACTCACGGTGATGTAGCCCTGAAGGATGTGGTTTCCATCGATCCCGGGCTGCTGAGAGTGCTCCTCCCGGCTTTGCCCCGGTCTCTTGATCTGTCGCTGAACGATCTTATATTTTTCGATCTTGAAACAACCGGTCTTTCAGGCGGGGCAGGTACCTATGTGTTTATGGCGGGGTTTTTAAAGGTCGAAGACGAAAAGATAAAGACTGCCCAGTATTTTTTAAACAACCTTTCATCAGAGAAATTATTTCTGATGGAAATAAGAGACCGCCTGAAACCGGGGTCTGTTCTTGTTTCCTATAACGGAAAAAGTTTCGATTGCAACATTCTTAAGAACAGGTTCATACTCAACGGCCTGGGGTTAGCTGACCGCGACCCCACCCACCTTGACCTGCTTTACACATCGAGGAGGATATGGAAAGGCCTGTTCCCCGATTTTTCACTCCGGACCGTGGAAAAATGGGCGCTGAAGTTTGAACGCACCGGGGATATCCCGGGGTATATGATCCCTGATATATATTTTCAATACCTGAGAGGCCGTGATGTGACGGAGGATCTTTGCGGGGTGTTTATGCACAATAGAAACGATATAGTATCTCTTGCGGCTGTTCTTTTAAAACAGCTGTCGATCGTCAGATACTGCGCGCGGTTTGACCGTCTGAATGGTATAAATAACCCGGGGCAGTTCAATCCGGTGTCCCTTTCTGATATGCTTATAAACTGCAATTATCATGAAGAGGCGAAAAAGCTGTTAAAAAGTTACACTGACGACACAGAGGTTTTAAAAAGGCTGGGCCTCCTTTACAAAAGACAGAAGCTGCACCGGGATGCTCTTGTTTTTTTTAAGCTGCTGATTGAAAAGACGGAGGATTTTTCAGAATATATCTTCGCCTGTATTGAGATGGCAAAGCTGTACGAGCACAGGCTGAAGGACATTGACAGGGCCATATTTTACACTGAAAAGGTCTGGAACAGGGTCCGGAGACAGGATTACTTTTACCCTGACCGTGCCAGTGTATTTCTGAATGACAGAGCGCATATCGAAAAAAGACTCGACCGGCTCAGGAAAAAGCAGGCTTGAGGCTTAATATTTTAAAAGCCCTTATTAGAAAATACAGATCAAAAAACAAACCCTTGTGAGGATTTTAGCGTGAAACACACTGTCAATAATTCTGAAATAGTATTTAATGAGTTTTTTAAAATCGAAAAGGCAGGGGTATGCTGGGAACAGTTTGACGGCACCATGGGGGCCGAGCAAAACCGTTACGTGATCAGGCGCGGCGACTCTGTGGGGATAGTGCCTGTTTGTGAGAATAATAAAATAATTCTCATAAAGCAGTTCAGGTACCCCGCCGCGCTGAAATACAGGGACGGTTACCTCTGGGAAATACCGGCAGGGATGGTCGACGGGTCCGAAGGCCCCGTCGAAGCCGCCGTTCGAGAGCTGAAAGAAGAGATCGGGATCGAGATAAGTGAAGTGCAGCCTCTGATCTCGTTTTTTTTATCCCCGGGCGCTCTTGATGAAAAGTTTCATCTGTTCTTCGCCCGCGTTGGGGCCCACCTTGAGACCGGTTCCGTGGGAGGAAATAAACAGGAATATGAGAATTTAAAAATAGTGCAATTTGACAAAACCGAGCTTTTTGAAATGATAGAGAAGAATGATATCGTGGACGCGAAAACTGTTGCTGCGCTTTTGTATTACTTCAGCAAGGAGAAGCAAATCCTGAAACCGGCTAGCGGTTCCTGGTAACCGGCTAGCGGTTCCTGGTAACCGATTAAACGGTTCCTGGTAACCGGCCAGCGGTTCCTGGTTGATTCAGTTAATAGTCCATTTTATCGTTTATCAGTTCTGAGATCGGAACGAAATGATAACCTTTGTTTTGAAAGTATGACAGGTACTCAGGCAGGATGTAGATGATCTTGTCGTTTTTCCTCGAGGTCCCGAGATGGCTGATGGATATGGCGCCGTTTAACCCGTGACTGTCGGCTCTTTCCCATTCCTTTAGTCTCGCGAGCATCTGGGCGGAAGAAAAATAGTAAGGGTTTTTAACCCTGGTGTATTTTCCCGTGCCACGGTTTTTTACCCGAAGATTACGTTTTGTTATATAATCGTAAAAATCAAGAGGGCCTGTTTTATTTGCAGACCAGTACACGTGATTCGGATAACCTGCCATGGATGCGATCTTGAGGATCCTCTCGTCAATAGCGCCGTACGGGGCGCGCCAGAATGGTGAAAGCACAATGCCGGTATCATCGTAGAATTTATTCCTGACCCTGTCAAACTCGAGTTTTAGGCCCATCTCGTCAAAGACTTCATCGGAAATAAATGAAAGGCTGAGCCTGCGTCTTTTTGAGGTTTCGTAGAGGGACCTTTTGAGGTTATAGTGCGACCAGGTGTGGTTCCCGAATTCGGAACCGAGTTCGTACAGTTTTACGAGATAATCGATATGTCTCTGATTGAAAAGCGATCCGTACTCCGTTGAATTCATCTCATTTGATATAAAGATAGTGGCCCGTACATTATACCTTTTGAGGATAGCGTATACAAAAGGCAGGTCCTCCCCTGTCCCGAGATCAAAAGTCAATGCGATTTCTTTAAAATCGGTGTTTCCCCTGGAAATGTTCCGGTACTCCCCTGCCGAGTTATCGATCTCGGCTATGTTTTTCCGGACGGATTTTGTAAGATCAAAGTCAACAAGACGGTTGTCCTCTATTTTCAAGCTGCTGAAGGTGTCTTCATAAAATTTAAGCTGGTTTACATATTCCTGTTCCAGGGTGGATAATTTTTCTATTTCCGTGTTCAAAGATTCGACTGATTTACTGTATTTGAGCAGCTGACTGTTCAGGCTTTTCATGTAATCTTTCATAAAAGCGAAATAAAAAATCAAAGCGAAGAACCCTAATGCTGACATAAAAATGATAATGAGAAGAGCGGACCTCTTCGCTAAAAACCGGAACTGTGTTGATTTATAGGTTTTTTGTGAAAGATCGTATATTTGCTCGTAGAGCCGGGTTGTTTCAGCTTCCGTGATAACAGGCGTTCTGATCTCTTTTTGCATAGCACACTGCTCGTCAGGTAGATGATCCCGCATTTGTTTTTATGCAATCTTTCCGGTTACGGGTCCGGGGGAAATATGTGTCGGCGTTATTTCAATCTGACAATGTTGACATGACACTAGTGTTCCCTTTTTATTTCGATGATTTTCCTTTTTAGCGGCAGCCACTTCCGGTTGTACTGGTCGGCGACCAGATATGTCTCGAAATCCTTTCTTTTTTTATCTATTCTAACGGGGGTCGAGTACTCTTCGGTTTTGTATCCTTTAAGCATTACACGGATAACTTCTGAAATGTGCCTGTTGAAAAACCTCCTGTATATTACTGCAAATCCAAGAATTATACCTATTATTATTGAATAGAAGGTTAGGTTTTTGAAGGCCTGTGCTCTTTTCAGGTCTCTGGCGCTTAAAAAAACATCATAGCTGCCGATCCTGCTTACGTAAAAATCATCATTGAAGTAGGTTTCCTGAAACGACAGGTCGCTGAGGCTTCTGTAAACAGTCTCATTTCCTTTTTTAACAAATAAAACGGAATCAGTCCCGGCAAGTAATTCTTTAAAATCAGGAGAAGGGCTGCTTTTTATGAAATTATTTAAAAGATTTTCCGTCTCTTCAGATTTGGAGTGTAAACCGTCTCCCCCGGTTATAAAAGCAGACCCTATTAGCACAAGTATAATGACGGTGATTGAGATCGATATCCCCTTCGCAAGAAAAACAGGGGCCATTTTGTATCTTTTTTTAATTTTCCCGAAGAATTTCAAAGGTCTCAAAAACCTCAATGTTCTGATTATTCTAAAAACCTTTACGAATTTCAAAAAGCTCACCCCGCCCAAAAATGCAAAAAAAGCTAACTCTGCCTGGCCGGCAA
This sequence comes from Spirochaetota bacterium, assembly GCA_011049595.1. GTDB lineage: Bacteria > Spirochaetota > B62-G9 > B62-G9 > DRHN01 > DRHN01. The sequence goes on from DRHN01000368.1 coordinate 9,992, forward strand.
AAAAGGTTTCCCATACTATGGGGCCTGAATGAAAGATAAGAAGCGGGATAGATGTTACGAGATCGATGAAACCGCCTTCACGGGCCATATAACCGAAAGCCCCCCCCTTTCTCCCTGAAATAAACAGACGGAATAAAAACTCTATCGTAAAAATCAGATCAAAGGCGCCCCCGGCTATTATCATATATTTACGTACCGAAACGCTGTAAGTCATAAACACAAAATATTCTTCCCCAAAAGTCTGGATAATAACAAGGAATATCATAAACAGAATGATGCCCTCGAAAGTCCTTCCCAGATAACTTTTTTCTTCCATTTGCCACCCCCTTTTTTATCGTGTTACCAGAATGTCTACAAATTCACGGGGATACCTAAGTTGCGGGTGCTGGTAAACCGAACCATAGTAATATTCAACATAAGACTTTGTATGATTTTCGGCATAATCGAATAATTCTCTTATAGTAATATAATCATCATTGTCAGCATCCGCATTGAGGCCTGACAGACCCTTCAGTATAAAATAGGTAAATATTCCGTGCTGCAGATCACTATTTTCGTAGGCGAATTCATACTGGCCTGAAGCCGCGAGCACCGGGAACTGTGTGATATCCAGGTCACCGTTTGTCGCCTGCCCTTTTATATTTGCGGTTTCTGTGTACCTGGCGTTTAGACCGCCGGTGTTTAACGCTTTGTTTATAAAACCCCCGCTGTTGCACGCGTCGAAAATGAAAACACCCTTTTGTGTGCTGCTTCCGGAAAAAATTTCTCCAAGCTCGTCGTCCAGGATAAGTGTCGTATTGTTCCCGTCAATGTAGTCGACAGGGACGATCGCTTCATCGGACCCGTCAGGTTCATCTCCGGACGCGTCACCGACTACGGTTCCGTGACCGGAGTAATATAAAAATAAGTAATCGTTTTTGCCTGCCTGAGCAACAAAAGAGGTGAGGGTGCCCAGTATCGCGGACTTTGTTGCACCACCGTCGGTCAAAAGCACGATTTCACTGTCTTTCCAGCCATTATCTATCAGGGAGTTTCTTAAGTCGGTTGCGTCATCGACACACCACTTCAGATCCTTAACATCCCCGTCATTGTAATCATTGATACCGATTATCAAAGCGAAAAATTCGGTGTTTTCATCAATAGGAAGCAGATAGCAGCCGGCTGCAAAAAATAAGATGATAAATATAAGAGCTGAAAATTTTAAAAGTCTCATTCGTACCTTTCTCTTGTGCCCCTCGGCTTTCTCGAGCCGTCCCATATATGGGCCGTGATGTAAACCCGGATCGTTTCATATTGATAAAAATCTAAAAGAAAACTGTGATAATAACTTATGAAAAGATCATTGATAAAGGAATTATTAAATTTAATGCCCAGGCCGCCGTAGGCAACAAAATAGTTTTCATCGATATAGTTTGAAAGTGCGAGCGAAACCCCCGCCCCGGCGTGTAAAGACCCCCAAACCTTCCCCCCGGTGAAAAAATAAAGCCGTATACCGGGTACAAAAGAAATAGACTGGTGAGAGCTGTAATAGTAATAATCGTTGTAATTGGACCTGAAAGTATGCTGAAAAGAAATCTCACTCACCAGTTGCCAGGCGGGGCCCGGCGCGTAATATGGAAAAAGCGAAATACCGATGACCGGGAGTATCTTTGAGCTGTAGCTGCTTCCTCTACTGTTCAAAAAGGAGACCCCTGAAAACACAGCACCGTCCAAACCTGTTTTCCTTGGTTTTTCCGCCGAAATCGTTGCCGGTACTTCCGCCGGTACTTCCGCCGGTACCTCCGCCTTTGTCTTCGCCGGCAAACAAAAGACTGTCAGTACAGCAAGCGGAAAAATAATACAAAAAGTTCTGCAAAATCCCATATGTGAGCTATCTTCTAAGAAATTTATCATAAAATACCGCAGCTTGGATCTTCAAATCGCTTTATTTCAGTATAAAATAATTATTACCCTTTCACCAGCATTTTGTTTATGAGCGCTACCGCTTCCCCCGGCGGTGCCCGCTCCGGCGACCCTGTCCTTCCTCCTTGTGTCGAGAGGGCCGCTTTCTAAAGATTTCCCATCCTTCTATATTAATTGAAAGATAAAATGTGTCCATCTCTGAAATTACAATAAATAATAACTGTATTGACTTAATTGCCAAAATAGAGTAAATTGGTCATATAGGAAAGGTATAATTACCAGGAACTATTTTAGTTGCCAGGAACTAATTTAGTAAAATTTTTCATTTTTTTATACGTTTGATGTATAAAATGTGAAAGGAGTTAATAATAATAATGTACGAACTTGGTGAAAAGGTGGTCTACCCTATTCATGGAGTAGGGGTGATCAACAGTATTGAAGATAAAACGGTTTTGGGTGAAAAAAGGTCCTACTATATTATTAAACTTGCTATTTCGGATATGACCGTAATGATACCCACAGATAAATCCGAGCAGCTCGGCCTGAGACAGGTTGTAAGCAGCCGGGATGTCGCAAAAGCACTCAAACTTATCAATAGTGAAGTCACCGATATGGAGGAAGACTGGAAGGCAAGATACCAGCACAATTTTGAAAAGATAAAGAGCGGGTCGATACTCAAAGTTGCTGAGGTAGTAAGAAATCTTTTTCATCGAAATAAGATCAAAGAACTGTCAATCATGGAAAAGAAGCTCTATGAGAATGCGTACAGACTCCTTGTTGATGAAATTGCATACGTAAAAGATCTGGAAAAAGAAGATGCCCAGAATATTGTTTCTGAAATACTCGAAAAGTCCGTTTAACTATCCTAAAATGTTGTTTGTCCCTGTTAGCGAGGTATTATATTGATCTTTCGTATTGTGTTTATTGTAATAGCTGTTGTGCTTTCGGTCTTATTTAATCTAAAGCTCCCTAATTTTTACTTATACCCGATAATTATGCTCGGTATCACCTGCGTGATCGTTGCTTTTGAGATTTTTACGAAACGTTTCCAGCGGGACAGTGTTTCCAAGATATTCAAGGGATTTATTATTGGATTAATACTTGGGGCCGCATTTACAGCGATTGTCCGCAGTTTCGGGCTTGAAATGAACAGCTACTACCGGGTGATAATCTACATATGCTCTCTATACATCGGTATCGCGCTGATATCACAACTGGATGTGGGATTAGGGTTGACGCAGCGCCCGGTTTCAAAGGGACTGTCTTCGGAAAGCCTTAAAATACTCGACACAAGTGTAATCATCGACGGAAGGATCACGGATATACTCGAAACAAAGTTTATAGAAGGTGTCCTTATTGTGCCGAAGTTTGTTCTTGACGAGCTGCAGCAGATCGCTGACTCATCGGATTCTCTTAAAAGGTCCAGAGGAAGACGGGGGCTGGATGTTCTGAACAGGCTGAAGAAAGATAAAGGTACTCTCCTCAGGATAACCGATCAGGATTTTCCGGAGACACCGGAAGTTGATTCAAAACTCGTCAAACTCGGAAAAGCGCTTGACGCTAAAATTCTGACAAATGATTTCAATCTGCACAAGGTTGCACAGATACAGGGAGTGACTGTGCTCAACATCAATCTTCTTGCTAACTCCCTGAAGCCTGTTGTGCTTCCCGGAGAGAAAATGAAGATTGTTGTAATCAAAGAGGGAAAAGATCCCGGCCAGGGTATCGGGTACCTTGATGACGGTACTATGGTTGTGGTGGATTCAGGAAAGAAATATGTCGGAGACGAGATATTTGTAACAGTTACAAGCGTTCTGCAAACCCCTGCGGGAAGGATGATTTTTGCCAAGTACGCGCATGGATGACCCGGGCGAATTATATATAGTTTCAACACCAATTGGTAATTTATCAGACGTTACCCTGAGGGCGCTCGAGGTATTGCGGAGTGTCGATTGTATTTTATGTGAAGACACCAGAGTAACGATAAAATTATTAAACAGATATGAAATAAAAAAACCTCTCCTGTCAGTCCATTCAAAAAGCAGCAAATCGGTTTTCAATAAGGTCGAGCGAATAATGTTGAGTGGTAAAAGCGCGGCTTTAGTGACCGACAGCGGTACTCCGCTTATTTCCGACCCCGGTGCTGTGCTTGTCCGGAACTTAATAAACCTTGGAGTTTCTGTTACACCGGTGCCGGGCCCTTCGTCGGTTCACACGGCCCTTGTCGCGTCAGGTATCCCGATCGATAAGTATACTTTCGCGGGGTTTATGTCCAGGAAGGCTGCAAAAAGAAAAAGACAGCTTAAAGAGTTAAGCGGTACACCGGTGATATTCGTATTTTTTGAATCACCGCACAGGGTTGTTTCCTTTCTTCAAGATGCAGACGGGGTATTTGGCGACGTGCCGGTGTGTGTCGCAAAAGAAATGACAAAAAAGTACGAAACCTATTACCGGGGGAGTTTCTCCGAAATACTGAGCAGAATGGGTGAAAATTTAATAAAAGGTGAATACACAATTGTTATTGACAACAGAAAAAAAACAGGCTATAAATAATGTAGCGAACAGCTTAAGTTTCTTCTTTCTTATTCCGATATATCAAGAAGAGAACAAGGAGTAAAGGCAGATGACTATTGACAGAGTTGGTCCCCTAAATAAGATTCTGAAAGCAGGCAGCGATATCAACGTCAAAAAGAGCAGCAGATCCTCTAAAAAAGACAGTGTGGAACTATCTCCCGAAGCAAAAAAGATGGCTGAAATATCCCAGGCTGAAAGCCAGGTAAAATCAGCTTCAGAAATAAGGCAGGAGCTTACTGTGCAGAGGATCAAGGCGCTCAGGAGCAAACTGGAAAATCCTGATGAATACCTTACCAAAGAAATTGCTGAAGCGATCGCGGAAAAAGTGGCGGAATCTTTTGGAATAAAATAATGTAAGGATCCTTAAAACAATTTTCCTGCTTTTTGTGGAGGAAAATTGAAATCAATAAGAGCGGGGTTTGTATACAGCTGGGCGAGTACGATAATCTTTACGATATTAGCCTTTTTAGGTGAAAATAGATAATAGATAATAGATAATTTGTAAGGAAATATTGTGCGGTAAAAAAAGGCGGAGGGTTCTCCGCCTTTTTTTTTATGAATTCTTATTAATCGGTGTTTTATGAGTATTTTTTCGTTTACAATACCAACCAGGATCGAATACGGGATAGACGCAACAGCGAGACTCGGGCATTTTACAAGCTCGCTTGGTGACCGGGTTATCGTTATTACCGAAAACGTGCTCAGCCAGTCTCAGGCTGTTCAGCATATCGAGAGTGTCCTGAAAGGGAAAGGCATAGAGGCATTGGTTTACGACGGTGTTTTTCCGAACGCTGAATCCAACACAGTTGACGAGATCGCCCAGCTGGCGCGAAAATCAAGAGTAAACGTGGTTGTCGGTATCGGCGGCACACGGATATGCAGTATTGCCAAACTGGTCTCGTTCCTGTGTAAAAATGAAGGGGAAATGGCCGACTACATGCACGGCAAAGAGGGAAACGGCAAGAGGGTGCCCTACATCGAGATCCCGACCACTTTCAGAGAGGTGTATGCTTTAACAGATTCCGCTTTTATCACAGACGCATTTGATCAGGTCAATAAAGTTCTCTCATCGACAAGGACATCCGTTCGCAGACCATTTAATGAGAGAACTTTATTGACCTGATCAAATGCGTCTGTGATA
>DRHN01000369.1 GCA_011049595.1 Spirochaetota bacterium
AGAATCAAGACAAGGCAATTTATAGCCTCGAGGCGTTCCTGACTAAAGGCGGGGAGGAAAAAGTTGACCTCTTTTCTATCGCCGGGGATTTATTCGATAAGGCCGTCAATAATACCGCGAACTCGGGATTCCCACAGCTTGAAACATATATTAAATGTATGATGGATGTTGCGCCCGTTGTCGTTGTCGAAGGTACAATTACTCACGACATCAAAGGCTGTTATGATGTTTTCCAGGACATTAAAGCGAAACATAATTTCACTATATTACAACCGGGGAAAGGTTATTTTTTAGATCGCGATTGCAGAACCGTTTTTGATGAGAATTTAGCCGACAGGTCATGTTTATTAATCCTCGGTCTTCCAGAGCAATCGAAAGAAAACTTTCTTGCAGATAAACAACTCGGTAAAGAAGAAAGTAACGAAGCTATCAAGAACGGCATGAAACAGTTATTACTTGGAATGGGTGTGATAAGAAAACAATATTCAGACATTCCTTGTCTCATGCTTTATCATGGTGCAATATCCGGCGCTAGCCTGAGCGAACATCAAACGTTACCTCCAGGCGGAATCGAAATAGGCCACGATGATCTTGCTATGGTCGGCGCTGATTTCTACACACTCGGCCATATACACAAATCACAGCAGATCGGCAACCTCCCGGCTTATTATTCAGGTAGTGCATTCCCAAGCAGCCGCAGTGAAGATGATCAAAAGGGGTTTAATCTTATTACATTCTGCCATGATTCATTAACAACAGATGATGACGAAAATGTTATTGATGATGGTCCTAAAACTATTATTGATAGATATGATTATCCCCACGCCCCATGTAAAAAGATTGTCATCGATAATTACCCAAAAAACTTACCGACAATAACCGAAAAGGACGTAAAGGGATTTATCGTATGGTTAATTATCAAGGTTGATCGGGAAAATCGTTACACGGTTGATATGAATACACTCAAAGATACTCTAGATAAACTTGGGGCTCTTCCCGAAAGCAAAGTTGAAATTGTAGATAACCCGGTTGAAACTATCCGGTCAGCAGAAATACAAGATGCTGTCACCCTCCGAGAAAAAGTTATAATCCACGCCAAACTATCGGACAAAATCGTTGCTGAGTCAATCCTTGATAAAGCTGCCAAATTAGAATTCATGGCAAAGGAAGAGGGCACGGCAACCGAGGGCTTGCACATCCGCTCTAAAAGATTAATTGTACGGGGATCGATCGGCATAAAAAAAGGACTTGGCAGGGATGAAGTGACGCTTGATCTTGAAAAATATGGCCCTGGCTTAATTGCGTTGGTAGCTCCCAATGGAAAGGGAAAAACGGCGCTTATAGAGCAATTTCATCCATTTTTACAGGTATTCACGCGCGCGGGCGGATTGCAAACACACTTTTATTTGAAAGATTCTTTTCGTGATTATTATTTTATTGACGAACGAACCGGCACAGATTACCGCGCATTTCTTCAGATCGACGGCGCAAGCGAAAAAGGATCGATCGAGTGTTTTCTCTATCATAAACCAGAGGCAGGCAATGAATGGAAAGTAGTAAGCGACCTCATCACCGGACGGCAATCGGGATATGAGCAGGAAATACAAAGATTATTCGGCAGTGTGAGTCTATTTTTGCAATCAGCGTTTACAAGCCAAAAGCCAGCAAAGGTGGTCCTGGATGGTAAAACGGTAAAGCTCGATCTAGCCGAAGCCACAAAAGGTATGAAAAAAGCATTGTTCAATGAGCTCATCGGTAATGGGTATTTGCAAACATACTCCGAAAACGCAAAGAACGAAAAGGATATTAAAGCAAAAGAGTTAATCGGTGATAAGGCAAAGATCGAAATGCTCGAAGAGCAGACAAAGGCCGGGCCTGAGAAGCGCGGGGACCTGTTTTTACTTTTGTCATCGAAGGACACAACGACAGTACAGTTCGTAAACATTAAGGAAAAAGGCCTGGAAATAAAAGAACAGGTGGAAGCGTTATCCGTCAAGGTCGATAAAAACAAAGAGATTAGATCATCGATCGATAACGCAGCAAGGGAAATAACAAGTTACCAGGATGAAATTACAACGCTTGAAAGTAACGTAGTAAAATATAATGTGGCTCTTGATGGCAAGGAATCAACAGAAAAGAAGCTACAGGACCTTGAAAACCTCAAAATACAGGCGGTGAAACTCAATGAGCAACACACCAATTCCCTCAAAGAACGAGACCG
>DRHN01000370.1 GCA_011049595.1 Spirochaetota bacterium
CAACAAGCTCTTCCTTTGAAGCCTTTCTGGTGGCTTTAACCGTGTTTACGATCCCGCCGCCCTTTCGCATGATCTCCATGTAGCTGTCGCCCCTGGGCGAGAAACGAGAACTCCATCCGGACCTGCGCTGAATACAACATTGAGAACAGGGGGACCGATCATATAACCATCCCCTTTCTGGCGGATGAAGATCTTGTGAAAAAAACGGTGGCAGGTGCGCTAAAAACAGGGAAAACGCAATGACAAAGGGAAACATGATCATCAAAAACGCTTCCGAGCTGGTGACATGCAGCGGCTTCAACACAAAGCGTGGAAAAGAGATGTCCGACCTGAATGTTATTCATGACGGCGCGGTTGTAATTGAAGAAGGTGTCATTTCCGCTATCGGGAGCACATGGGACATCTTTTCGAGCTTCGCAAAAGACAACTTTATTGTGGTCGATGCCGGTGGGAGGGCTGTTTTACCGGGTTTTGTCGACCCGCACACTCATTTTGTATTCGGGGGCGACAGGGCCCGGGAGTTCCAGTGGAAGCTCAGGGGCGACAGCTACATGGAGATCATGCGAAAGGGCGGCGGGATCGTAAACACGGTTAAAGCCACCAGAAAGGCTTCAAAGGAAGAGCTTGTTGAAAGCGGGAAAAAGCGGCTGGACTCCATGCTTTCTTTCGGGGTCACAACGGTTGAAGGTAAAAGCGGTTACGGGCTTGACCTCGACACAGAGATAAAACAGCTCGAGGCAATGATCGAGCTCGACGAAATTCACCCGGTCGATGTCGTGAGGACCTATCTGGGAGCACATGCAGTGCCGCCGGAATTCCAGGGGCGTGGGGACGAGTACATAAATTTTATTATCGAAGATGTTCTGCCCGTAGTGTCTGAAAAGGGGCTTGCTGAGTTTTGCGACATCTTCTGCGAGGAAAATGTTTTTTCCGCCCAGCAGTCCTCAAAGCTTCTCGAAAAGGCAAAAACGATGGGCATGGGGTTAAAGATCCATGCCGACGAAATCGTACCATTAGGGGGTGCCGAGCTTGCGGCCCGGCTCGGTGCGGTATCGGCGGACCACCTGCTGCACGCTTCCGACAGAGGCATAAAGGCAATGGCCGAGAGTGGCGTGATCGCAACCCTTCTTCCGGGCACGGCGTTCAGCCTAAAAAAGGACTACGCGAGGGCCCGCTTTATGATAGACAGCGGCCTTTCGGTGGCCCTGGCCACCGACCAGAACCCCGGTACATTCTGCAGCGAATCGATCGCGCTTGTTTTCGCGCTTGCCTCCCTGTACATGAACATGAGCACCGAGGAAACGCTGACAGCCCTGACCATCAACGCTGCCGCTGCCCTCGGGAGGGCGGGAACGATCGGGAGCATCGACAAAGGCAAAAAGGGGGACCTTGTGGTCCTGGGGCCCCATCCTACACATACCTGCCGTACCGCACAGGAATAAACATCGTTGAAAAAGTCATCAAAAACGGTGTGCTTGTATACGTAAAAAACAGCTGAGCAAATACACTTCTAAAAAAAAATATATTTTTTATGGATAAATGTTCAGCCGCCCGGGTTAACGGGACCTGCAAAAAATATTTGCATTTTTTCATGGAGTATGGTATATTTACTGCTCACCCTCATAATAAGAAGCGCCTCATGTATTCCCTGTTTTTAAGGTGATACAACGTTCGACCGGCAGCACTTACGACCAAAAACCGTTATTATAGACAACTAGTTCCTGGTGCCACTCCGGGTCCCTTGGCATTGTCACCAGGAACTAATTATATTGACCGGGGATCTCGGAATAGATCAATGAAAAAACTGTGTTTCATTATACTCTTCATATTCATCACGGCGCTTATCTTCTCCTGTTCTTTTTCCGGAAAAAACCCGAAGATCGTATCGGTCAGTATTTCGGACGGGCAGCGAATAACCGGGGCGGATACTCTCGATGAGATCACGATCACTTTCAGCAAGCCTATGAATCGTTATATCACGGAGAAAAATATATCAATCTCCGGGTATTACGGCACGGTCCACTTCGAGTGGAGTAATTCAAACAGCACGGTCAGCTTGATACTGGAGGAACCTTTTGAAGAGGGATACGCGTACACTCTCGAAATTGGGTCAGGCTGTGAAAGTGCCGAAGGGTATGATCTTGGTGAGGATGATCGTTATAATTTCTATACATACACAGATAAATCTGAGTTTATTGTAGTTTCCACTTCACCGTGGGATGGCGAAACGATAACCATGCTCGATGGTGTAGAAATTATTATTGAATTTTCCCATCCTGTACGCTACACAACTATTTACGACAAGGTCTCGATCCAGCCCCCTGTAGAATTCAACTATTCCTTCTCCGCCGAGAGGACCACGCTCTATCTGGATATACTTCAGCACCTGGACTCCAATCAAAACTTCACCGTTAGAATTGATAAGGAGCTGGGAGCTCTCGATGGAAAGGCTCTAATAGAGGACCGGTCATTTTCTTTTAATACTATCGAGAGCACGCAGGCTTTTATTGTTCAGGACGCTTTCATGGCCGACGCCCCGGGGAGCACCACCGGGGGCAGCATCCAGTTTGAAAACAGTACTTATCCCGATGTGATAGCCGGTGTAGAAAAAGACATGGAACTTCAGGTCAGGTTCAACACCGGGTTTTATCTCAATACAATAGAAAATACAATTTCAATAACCCCCCCCATAGACTACAGCCTGGAAAAAGATGACAACTATGTTTTGAGGGTTATCTTTGACGAACCCATGACACCTGAAGAAACTTACAGAGCTGCTCTTAACAGATCAACCTCAAATATATACGGCGTGACCCTGGACAGGGATTATGCTTTTGAGTGGACGGTCAACGGGGTAAACTCGCTGCTGATCAGGCCCTTGAAGATATCCATCCTTACCCCGGAAGGTACCGGTGAGGACACAGGCGCGCAAAACACCGTGATATTTGATGAAAACGGGATCGATCAAAACAGGGTTATGCCCTACAGCTTTCTCAGTGATGAATACAACAGTGTGAGCTTCGAGATCCGATTTTCCCCCGGCCCTGATACGGGGATAAATCAGCAAACCAATAAGGGCCCGGGAAACAGTCTTGATGTTTACAGGTCTCTTGACAAGTTTTCCCTGGATTACCGGTACGGCGATTTTATTCTTGGATCAGGCAAACTGACAAGCTATGATTGGAGGTCTGCTGAAGATCTTTCCGGTGATGGCTTCGACACCCTGACTGTTGACTTTAAATTAAAAAACCCGGATACCACCGGGACAGCGTCCTACAAGTTCATTATCCAGGGCGGGGAAAACGGAATAAGGGACACCTCGGACAATTACATGAAAGACAGCATCGAAATTTACGTAAAATACGAACGCACCTCATAACCCGGTCCTCACCTGCTTTTTACGACACCGGCCCTGTCGCAGTAATCCACAAGTCTGCAGAGGGAACAGAATGGCGACACCGGGGTGCAGAGGTTCTGTCCGTAAGTGACCAGAAGATCGTTGTACTCTATCCAGTACTGCCCGGGGAGCTTCCCTCGAAGCGCGAATTCGGTCTTGCCTGGGGTTTTCGTATCCACGTAGCCAAGCCGGTTGGAGATCCGGTGGACATGGGTGTCAACACAAATACCGGGTTTTCCATAGCCCAGGGTCACCACGAGATTGGCGGTTTTTCTTCCCACACCGGGCAGCTCGAGCAGCTCGTCTATTTCATCCGGGACCACGCCTCCCTTATCTTTCAGCAGGATTTCACACACCTTCAAAATGTTCCTTGCCTTGGTCCTGTAAAACCCTGCCGGGTATATGGCTTTTTCAATGTCCCCGGTTTTCAGCTTTACCATCTCAGCCGGGTTGCCGGCGATCCCGAAAAGCTGTAGCGTTGCCGCTCTGGTAACATTGTCCTTTGTGCGCAGAGAGATGAGCGTGGATATCAGGATCTTGAAAGGGTCGTGTTTCCTGGATACTTCTGTTACGATCGGAACGATAAACTCGGAACATTTTTCCCTTAGGATATCGATAACAACGTCTATATCTATGTCTTCCATACCGTCTCCTGGCAGCAAAGGTATTATAAAGATGACTATCATTAAATATATTGTAATATTATGTTAAATTAGGAGTTAAATTTACAAAAACCTGGAAAAATGAAAACAGAGAACAGGGTCGACAGTGAAACAATCCAGGGCTTGATAGGTAAAAAAGCACTCTTTGAGCTTAAAAACCTGCTGTTGGATGTGATACCCCTTGATATTACAGAGCTCATCGAGCCCCTCGAGGTCAGTGAACGCGCTTTAGTGTTCCGCCTGCTCAACAAAGAGACGGCTGCCGAAGTGTTTTCACACCTTGAGCACGAAGACCAGGAAGAGCTTCTGCTGCAGTTCGGTATGGAAAAAATTAAAGAAATAATAGAGGAAATGGACCCTGACGATATAACAGAACTTTTCGATGAGCTGCCAGACGGGATGGTAAAAAGGCTCATCCGTCTTCTTCCCTCCGGGGAGAGGGAGGTGGTCAACCGGCTGCTCAACTACCCGGAAGACTCCGCCGGAAGGCTTATGACCCCTGAATTTATCGAGCTTGATAGGGACAGCACCGCCGACGGGTCTATCCGGAAAATACGCAAAATCGGCCTTAATAAAGAGACCATATATTATTCGTACGTGATCGACAAGAAAGGTTTTCTGATCGGCATTGTGAGCCTGAAAGACCTCCTTCTCTCGGAGCTCGGGACAAAAACCGAAAAGATCATGACCACCAATTTTGTCTGCGTGAACACGACCGACGACCAGGAGGAGGTTGCCAGAGTTCTCACAAAATACGATCTCACTGCCTTACCTGTCGTGGACAGAGATAAAAAACTTGTCGGGATAATTACTGTTGATGACGTAGTCGACGTCATCCACGAAGAGGCAACTGAAGATTTCCACAAAATGGCAGGTATCGAAGCGCATGATGACCCCTATTTTAACACAAAGTTCTTCCTTCTGGGAAGAAAACGTGTGCTCTGGCTCGTGATTCTGCTGATCGCGTCATATATGTCCTCATTCGTTTTGAAAAATTATTCCCAGATACTTCAGGCCGTTATACCGCTTGTTTTTTTTATCCCCATGCTCACAGGCACCTGCGGGAATACCGGAATGCAGTCCGCCACGCTGATCATACGCGGTCTTGCCACAGGTGAGATCGAGATAAAAGATTTCTCAAAACTGTTTTTCAGGGAAATTTTCATGGGAGGGTTTTTAGGTGTAATACTGGGGGCTTTTTCCTTTTTAAGGGCCCGGTTTGTGGACACCGACCCTTTCATCGGGATCGTTGTCGGTATCGCTGTTTTCTGCAGCGTGCTCGCGGCCAATATAATCGGTACGGTGCTTCCCCTTATACTGAAGAAACTAAAGATCGACCCGGCTATTTCCGCCGGCCCTTTTATTTCTACCATAGTCGATGTAACCACCCTGCTGATCTACTTTGAGATTGCCCGGGCCATATTTCATGTAAAAATGTAGGCATTCAAGACGATTATAATAAACAGATAAAGACAAGATAACGGACTATATCCTGTGGACTATGTCCATTTGACTAAATCTTTCACCAAAAGAGATATAAATTCGCCCGTGGAAACAAAAGATAAAAATTTCCGCAATAAATTAAAAACCAATGTCCGGCTTGCTCCTTTAACCACTTTTAATATAGGGGGGCCTGCCAGGTTCTACGTCGAACCTTCAAGCCTTTCCGACCTCACAGCGGCTGTCCTGTGGGCCCTCCGGAACAGCGTCCCTTTTCTGATCTTAGGAGGAGGGTCCAACGTCCTCGTCCATGACAGCGGCTACAGCGGACTTGTTATCTATACCGGCCGCCTCAACAGACTCGAAGCGCATGAGGACACAATAACCGCGGAGTGCGGCGTAACGGTTGACAGGCTTGTTGACAAAAGCCTCGAGCAGCGGCTGACAGGGGTGGAATTCGCGGCAGGTATGCCGGGCAGTACCGGCGGGGCGGTATTTATGAACGCCAGGGCAGTCGACCGCTCTTTTTCAGACATCATAGAGAAAGCTCTTGCCCTGAAAGTGGGCAGGGACGCCGTGGACAGCACGTGGCTGGAAAATAACGCCCTCGAGTTCTCGTACAAAACATCCGTATTCCAGAAAAGAAAGTTTCTCGTGTACAATGTTGTTTTCAAGCTCACAAAAGGTTCGGCACAGGCTATAGAATCAAATATCAGGGCAAACAAAAACCTGAGAAAATCCAAAGGGCAGTATTTATTCCCCAACGCCGGGTGTATATTCAAAAACAGCCGCTGGATAGGCATGCCTACCGGAAAGTTAATAGAAGAGCTCGGGATCAAAGGAAAAAGGATCGGTGACGCTGAAATATTCGAGGAGCACGCGAACTTTATCATAAACAGGGGAAAAGCCAGTGCCGATGATGTTTACCGATTGATAAAATACATTGAAAACCGGGCGCTGCAGACAAAAGGAATAAAACTTGAGAGGGAGATCAACCTGGTCGGTGACTGGTGACAGCCCGATAGTTAAAAGTACAGTCTCAAGCTGTAGCATCCAAGGACAATTTAGCTAAAAACACATAGAAATTAAAAAATATTGTGATATATTTTATATTATGGTGAAAAAGTTAAGGCGACAAATCCTTTTTTTTCCTCTGATGTTCCTGCTGGCTTTCGGGTACGCTCAAGCTGAAACAGGCGGAGTCGACAACGTCTTCTCTTTCGGCGCTGGGCTCAGAGCTCTGGGAATGGGCGGGGCTTTCACCGCGATGAGCGACGACGCCACCCTTGCTTACTGGAACCCGGGGGCGATGGCTTTCAACCAGTACAAAGAGATCTCGATATTCGGTACAAGGACTATTGCCGACACCTATTATTTTGCCGGGTTTTACACGCACCCCACGTTGAACTTCGGCACTTTAAGTGTAGGGGCCCTCGGTATCTACACTGACGGCATCGAATCATACGATGAAAACGCAGCCCCGGTTACCACCGCCTCAACGAACTATATCCATTATCAAATACTTCTCTCCTACGGCTACAATTTCCGGTTCGGGCTCGGTATAGGCGCAACAGCAAAAATCGAGCAGATGAAAATAACCGATTATAAAGGTACCGGCGCCAGTTTTGACCTGGGAGCGTACTACAATCCTCCCGCGCTTCCATGGCTGTCCATAGGTCTGGTCACCCAGGATGTGTACGGTACCGGAATAAAACTGAAGGATGAATATGAGCAGAATACCCGTATTTATAAAGTCGGGGTCTCCACCAGCTTCCATTTCGGGAAGACGAAAAACCTCCGTCTCTCCCTCGCGCTCGATTCCAGGTTCTACACGGATAATTACAACCCTGTTCCAGGTACTCTGCTGTATGATTTCAGCTTCGGTACCGAGCTCGCGATCTCCGAAACAGTGATGATCAGGGCCGGGTATAAAGAATTTTCACCGCAAAATTTCAACCCTCCGATCGGCCTTTCCGCAGGCCTGGGGGTAAGGATTTGGGGAATAGGTATCGACTACGCCGTCTCTTTTGAAGATTCGGAATGGCAGGGGCCGGCAGAGCTTTTCATGCGGCTCGGCTTAAGCTACAGGTTCGGTCGGAGCGTCGACGAGCTCAGGGATAAGAGGGCCGAAGAGTTAAGAAACCAGATAAACGATGGGATCAGGGATGCAACCCAGGATTACGACAATAAGATCTCCGAGCTGTCTATTAAGCACAAAGAGGAAAAAGAGGAGGCCCTCAACAAACTTGAAGAAGAACTCGTCGAGGAGATAATGAAACTGGACAATACAGTGGATGGATACAAGGAAGAAATCGCCATCCTGACAGACAATTTTGAAGCGGAGAAACAGAACATTACTGAAACGCTCACCGGACAGTACGATCAGGAAAAAGCCCAGATTGAGCAGCAGCTCTCCGACGAGCAGTCAAACTACGAGGAAAAGGTCCTGGACCTTCAGAGGCAGTTTGAAGAGGAGAGGTCGCAGCTAGCAGAGGAGAGGTCGCAGCTGGAAGCGGATGAGAGTTTCAAATCCGGCACCTATTCACGCGGTATACAGCTGTTTGCCGACGGGGAATACGAGCAAGCCATTACCGAGTTCGAGACCGTTGCGAGATATGACCCCGATTATCTCAACGTTCAGGAGTACATTAACAAAGCAAAAGCCCAGACCAAGGACGTTAGCTCCTTCAGTCAAGACATACTCAACCTCTATTACAGCGGGGTAGACCTTTTTGTGCAAAAAAAGTATCAGGAAGCAATAACCGAATGGGAAAAGATACTCGCGATCGATCAATACAACAAACTCGCGGTGAGAAACATAAAAGAGGCAAAGAACAGGCTGAAAAAATTAAAGGAGCTCGGGGTAACCGAATAATAACACACCTTAAACAAACTCAGGAGACAATTAATGAAACTGGACGCCCATTGCCACACCGATTGCTCTGACGGTTACCTGTCCATCGAAGACAGGATCAAAATGATACGGGAAATCGGCTTCGATGCCGCCACAATCACGGATCACGACTTTGTCAGCGAAGAGCAGGTGATGAGGGCCCGGGCAGCAGCAGGCAGCATGCCTTTTATTCCCGGGATCGAGCTCACGCTTGCCCATGAAGGTAAACCCGTGCACCTTTTAGGATTCTACATTGACCCCGGTAATATCGAACTGCAGAGACACATTGCGCGCGTCCAGAACCTCGATCAAGCATACACGACCATGCTGCTGGAAATATTCCGAAAACAGGGTGCCACATTCGGCCTAAAAAACCTTATTTCACCATCTTTGCACACCTGCTACTCGCTGGGCCTGATAAAACGGCTGGGGCTGGGGCTGTTCAAGAACAAGAAGGAATTACTCATAGAGGCAATACTTGACGCCTTCGATCAGCTCGGTGTGCGGTATGCCGATCTTGCCCCATGGCCTGTCCAGGGTGGCATAAGGCTTATTCATAACTCAGGCGGTTTTTCCGTTCTTGCACACCCGGGAGGTATCAATTGTGAAGAAATGAGAAAGCTTGATTTTTTACCTCACGACGGATCACATATCAAACGCTACTTCGAATGGGGGCTCGACGGGATCGAGGTCTTCTGTCCGTCCCATTCACGCGAAGAGACAAAATTCTATTCGGAACTTGCTGCCAAATACAACCTTCTGGTTACCGCGGGCAGCGACTGTCACGGCAACTGCTCTATTTTCGGGCCCACGGCGATGGGCATCTTTTCCGACATTCCTCAAAACCTTTATGAAGAAATGCTGACCCGCCATCAGATACACACTGAAAGACAGGGCAAAGCCCCGGTCATCATTAACTGACATCTATGTCTCAGACAGGCAGCCACTATTGGTTGCCGTCGGCAACTCCGGCAACGGCCGGGCCATACAAAACCGGCAGCAACGGGAATTTCAAGTAATTGCACCAGGGATTAATCAGCTGATGACTATAACTTCCCTGTATTTATTATCATTAATCAATATTTAATAACCAAGAAGTACTTGACAGCAGGGAATTTTCTGATAGTATTCTGTTATCCCCGTGAAGAAATACTATCCCAGGTGCATCAAACAATGACATCGAGAGAGATATTCCTGAACGTTCTGAACTTTAAAGACAGCAAAAGGAACCTGAAATGGGATTTCGGCTACTGGGGCGGGACCTTTACCCGCTGGTGGGAAGAGGGGCTGCCCCGTGATATCGAGTTTACGGGACCGAAAAGGGATTTTGTGTACGGTGAGTTTATCAACGGTCCGGGGATCCCGTACCCCATGCCAAGCTACGACGACACTGTGCTTTTTGCAACAGGGATGTGTGATTTGTTCGATCTCGACGGGGGAGCGTCCCCTTTTCCTTACAACTGGTGGTATTGGCCGCGGTTTGAAAAAAAAGTGATCGATGAGACAGAAGATAAGATCGAGTTCGTTGACACCCTCGGTGTCCGGAGGCTTGACTTTAAAGATGAAAGAAGCATGCCGCACTGGCTGGAATTCCCTGTAAAAAACGAAAAGGACTGGGAAAAAATAAAGGAGGAGAGGCTCAACCTCGACAGTTTCAGCGGGCGGTATACAGTCAGCGACCTTGATAAGTATGTTTCGGAAACAAAAGACAGGGACTTTCCTCTGCTGCTTTACGGGTCCCCTATCGGGTTTTTCGGAATTCTCCGCTTTATGATCGGCGAGCCCGATATCTACTACTGGTATTACGACAACCCAGGCCTGCTGAAAAAAATGGCAGGCTACCTATGCAAAATGTGGCTTCAGATAGCCGAAGAGCTGACATCGAAGATCGATTTCGACTGGTGCTACTTTTTTGAGGACATGGCCTACAAGGCAGGCTCGCTGATCAGCCCGGCTGTGTTCAGAGCATTTATGTCGCCCTATTATAAAAAACTGATCGATTTTGCCGAATCCCGGGGTGTAAAGCACCACATAGTCGATTCGGACGGATATGTTGAGGACCTGGTACCCCTTTTCCTCGAAGTAGGCATGACAGGGATCCAGCCTTTCGAAGTCCGGGCAGGCAACGACATAGAGCGTGTACGTAAGAATTACCCGGATCTCGAGATACTGGGCGGGTTCGACAAAACAGCCCTGCAGAGCAGGGAAAAAATCGACTCCGAGTTTGACAAGGTGAAAAGAATGGTAAAAAAAGGCGGGTTCGTGCCCTATGTCGACCACGCATTCCCGCCTGACATCAGCTTTGAAAATTACAAATATTTCAGAGAAGGGCTGAACGCGATTGTGGACCCCGACAGTCCGGGACGCTAAACATACAAAACCGAATGAACACAAGAGAGCTTTTCCTCGAAAACATGCGATTCAACACGGGCGTAAGGTCCCTTAAATGGGAATACACGTACTGGCCTTCCCAGGGGTTCCCGAAAAACCGGGGCGATCTGGTCAGGCAGTACAGGGACAGGGATTATCCCCTCGCTCTCGGCGGTTATGCTCTCACATTTTTCGGGCTGCCCGCTCATCTTCTGGGATATGAAAACCTATTTTATCTTTACAACGACAGGCCCGAAATGATAATAGAAATGCTGGAAACCTTCACCGACCTGTGGCTTGCGATATGGGAGGAGGCGCTCGGCGAGGTATCTGTCGATGTGGCACACATTTTTGAGGACTTGTCAAGCGGGACAGGCTCGCTTGTTTCGCCTGCCGTGATCAGAAAGTTCATGCTCCCCGGCTACAGAAGGGTCACCTCTTTTTTCAAAGAAAGGGGGGTCGAAATAATCCTTGTGGATACCGACGGAAACTGCAATGAACTGATCCCGCAGCTCGAGAGCGCAAAAGGTAAAAAAAGAATTGATGAAATACTCCTGCCTGTTGCCGAGCTTTTGAAACAAGGGGGCTACATACCTTTTGGCGACCACTCGGTGCCTCCCGCGGTACCCTGGGAGCACTTTAAATACTACCGGGAAAAACTAAACGATATCATTGAAAGGAGTTGAACATGCCTGTCATAACTGTTCAGGGAATAAAAGATACTGACAGCCTCGGCGTCATAGCGCCCCACGAACACATCTTTGTGGATATACGAAACCAGTTCACCCCGTTTCACGAAACCACGCGGAATACTATTTCCGGACAAAAAGTAAGCATCGAAAACCTCGATGTACTTTCCCGAAACCCCTACGCGGTAAAGGACAACCTGGTCCTGGAGAATATTTATCTTGCCGAAAAGGAGCTGCTCGAATTCAAAATGGCGGGCGGCGACACCCTTGTCGAGGCGACAAGCAGGGGGATAGGGAGGGACCCCGAGCAGCTCAGAAAGATATCCCGGCTTACCGGTCTCAATATTATAGCCGGATGCGGGTACTACACACAGGATACGCACCCTGCAGACATGGACAAAAAGACAGTGGACGAGATCAAAGATGAAATGGTATCGGAGATAAAAAACGGGATACCCTGGACCGGGGTGCGGGCGGGAGTGATAGGCGAGCTCGGTACGAGCGACATAATTTACCCGAATGAAAAAAAAGTCCTGACAGCCGGGGCAAAAGCGCACACGGAGACAGGTGCCGGTATAATCGTACACATTTACCCCTGGGCGCCGAACGGCCTTGAAACCATAGATATACTTACGGCCGGCGGCGCTGATGTGAAAAAGATCAACATCAACCATGTGGACGTAGAAATCGACATCGAGTACATAAAAAAAATCGGTGACTCAGGCGCCTTTTTTGAGTTCGACAATTTCGGGAAGGAATACTTTATAGACAGTCGGTACAGGGGCTTCTCCGGGGGCGTGTTCGCAAGGGACATAGAGCGGGTAAAGGCATTGAAAGAGCTTATCGATTCCGGGTATCTGTCAAATATTTTAATAACCTGTGACGTCTGCCTGAAAACCCTCCTTCACGCCTACGGCGGATGGGGTTATGACCACATACTTACCTACATCCTGCCCATGATGAAGGATGAAGGGATAACCGATGACCAGATCGATATTATTATAAAAGAAAATCCCAAAAGGTTCTTAAACATCGACAGGTCCTGGACCAACATTACTTAGCAAAGAATAAAGTAAGTTAATTTATTCCGGACTTAGTTCGAGTCCCTTGTAGCACACCTTCCTCCTGCCGGAATGCAGAGATCCTGTGATAAAAAAAACAGATAAACAGACAAACGCCGGATTTATCTGTTTTAAAGGAATAACGTTTCAGCCGCATCGTTTTGCGCAGTTGATCCAGTAATTCGGGTTTCAGTTTATCCATGCGCTCCTCCCGGAAGTTATTTTGTATGGGAAAAAACAGCGAAATTGCAGCTATTTTGTCAATATACTTGCACTTTTAAATTAAAAAGGTAATATACCTGTAAATTAGCAGTACAAGAGGCTAATAAACAGCATTTTTGACGTATAGCATCCCTATTTGGATAGATATACTGCAATATTGAAGTTTTTTAGTACCTTAATAACAATTTCCTTGTTTTTTTGTCAAGGAAATTTTCCCAATCAAGAATGTGGCTTGCCCAAATTAGTACCTTAATAACAATTTCCTTGTTTTTTCGGCAAGGAAATTCTAAAAATCAAGAATGTGGCTTGTCCACATTAGGGTACTATACTTCATATTTGCATTTCACTCAGTAGTTATACATAAATGAAATTACATGATCCCCATGCATGGGTATCCGTGAAAATCTGATAGAAAAACGATGAAAAAAGTGTTGATAATAAATGGTGCAGCAAGAATAGGAGGCAATACCGACAAAATTGTGCAAAAATTATTGATGGTGCAATTAATGTCAATATCACTCCTGATCTTGTAATACTCCGAGAAAAGAAGATAGGAGAATGTATCGGTTGCTATCAATGTTTAAGGAAACAGTACTGTTCATTAAAAGATGATATGATTGAAATACATAGATTAATTCAAAAATCGGATATTTTAATAATTGCCTCACCATTATATTGGTACGGCGTGACGGGCTTGATGAAAACTTTTATCGACAGGCTTTTTTACTATTACCATAAAGATACAAAAAGAAAGATTCACGGAAAGGAATGTGTTGTCGTAACTCCATTAAATCAACAAAATGTCGTTTATGAAACTGAAATATTAATCCATTTTTACAATCGCTTACTTAACTGTCTGGGTATCCATAAGATAATCATGTATTTTTTTGGTGAAATAATGACAAGGGATGATTTGTCCGCTAAACCAGAATATATGAGTCAAGCATTTTCAATAGGACAGTCTCTAAATGATTTGTTTTTGGCTAAAGACAGAGAGAAAGAGACAATAGTCAGAATGTTGCAATGATTAATAATTTAAATGTATAACGAGGCTAATCAGCCGCGCGGCTTTTTGCGTCGGCTGCATTAGCATGGTTATAAAGCCATTAAGATTTACCATCCCATTTGTACTCGCGAGTATAGCTCTTTTTAATTTGAAACTTACGCTTATCATCATTTACTACGTCTTTAAGAAGTTGTCCAATATCACGACCAGCCATATTGACAGGACCGTCACTCTTTTTTTCATAGTGCCAATTATGCAGCTCAATCAAAGGGGTATTGTCCCAGTGATAGTTTTCCCCACCAAATAAATCTCTTGCTGCAAACCATTCAGGCTCTCCATTTTCATCCTTACAATTCTTACACCAGAAGTAAACAGCACCTTGTACGTAGCTTTTAATTAGTCTGACCTGCAACTGCGAAAGTTCAGCACTTATTCTCCGAAATATTATATCTCCAATTATCATACTGAAATACACCTCCAAAATTTTTCTGCTTGGTCTTAATCTCACATGGTCACCAGGTTTTATTTCATAATCTTCCCATGATTTTGACTTACCAGAGAAGCGTGATTTTATAAATCCCAATTTGGTATCAGTTATTTCCGCTATTTTTCTTTGAAAACCTATTACTGGAAAATAACATCTTGAAGTTTTATCCCCTCTATATTTAACAGCCAGCTTTTTCAGATCCTGAGATATATCGCCTCTATTTAGTTTCTCATTAGGATTACCTCTGATACATATAGCTTTTAAGTATCGTCCAAATGGTGTTCCAGTCCCGGCAAAAGAGTTTATTGCAATTGGTCAATTTGAGATTGGGCTGATTAGTGTTTGTCAATTCACAATTGCTGGTTTTGCTTTTGCACAGTTTGCATTTGCCTACTCACTTATAGCTCAAATTGCAAAATATATCAATCATGGATTTGGACAGATTGTTTGGAAGTTATCTCATTTGTTGTAGTGATATATTTAGGGCACTAACAAGGAGTGAAATTATAATATTTATTGAGAAGATAAAAGATATCCCCTATTATTTATTTTTAGAATTTGTAGTTGAAAAATGAACAAAGTAAAAATTGAGTTTCGCTAGGATTGAAATTCGAAACAGAAGGCGTTATCCTCAAATACATTTTATTGTTCCACACATTTTTCTTGCAGTTCATCATCGATAGGCTGATAGTATTACAAAAACCTGTTCGATGGAGGTTTTGTATGGAATCCGTAAAAATTTCACCAAAATATCAAGTAGTAATACCCAAAAAACTTCGAAAAGCACTTAATCTTACGCCAGGCCAACAAGTTCAGATGGTTGCTTTCGAGGATAGTATTAAAATGATCCCCGTCAGAAGAATATCTGAAATGAAAGGCTTCCTTAAAGGGATCGATACTACTGTTGAAAGGGAGAAAGACAGAATATGAATTTTGTAGATTCTTCCGGTTGGCTTGAGTTCTTTGCGGGCGGTCCGAATGCCAATTTTTTGCCGCCCCACTGAACAATGTCAATGAGTTAGTGGTGCCTACTATCAGCATTTACAAAGTGTCTAGATCTGTATTGCGTCAACTCGATGAATCCGCAGGGCTTCAAGCTATTGCACAAATGAAACAAGGGCTAGTAGTTGATCTAACGGCCAATATTGCAATGATGGCAGCTAAGCTTAGTCTTGAACATAATGTTTCCATATCCGATAGTATAATTCTATCTTCCGGTCGTATTTATCAGGCAACCGTGTGGACCCAAGATGCAGATTTCAAGGGACTCGATGGTATTGTATATGTTAAAAAGAGATAATGACGAAGTGAGGATAACAAAGGGATGAACCGGTCAGGCAAGACTGAAGATACTTCAGTGCTTCCGAAGTATTTGAATAGATATTCGTTTTTCAAAATATTTGTAGGCTTACCGTCCAGGCTGACCTGGTTTGCTTCTTTCCAGTATTCCTTTATGCCGTCGGGACCCTCATTATTTGCCCATTTCAGCAGGCTATCTCTTTCGCCTTTGTATTTGTAGTAAGGCACGGCATAGCCGCAAGACGTTTGCATAAGATCGACGTTTATTTTAAAAAATTGCCTGACACCGGCAAACTCATCAAACAATTTAATCATTTCCTCCCATTCACAGTCCCCTCCGCTCCCTCGGTACCGATAAAAAACAGATGCTGTTTTTCAATAAAATCAATGTGCTTTTTTTCGAGTTTTTTAAATTTCTCTCCCATATATCATCCTCCAGGCGAACATTGTCGTTAATCGCGACACTATGTTGCGTAATCAAATGTGTAGAAAGGAGATTAACTTAGACGTGACTGCTGCCTGGCGTGTTTCAGCCAGTCCCCCGGGATAGCATGCCGACATCGCGATGGCTTACCAATC